>JAWXAX010000261.1 GCA_034439735.1 Rhodothermales bacterium
AACTGTTGAGATTTGCGTATTGCATAAGGAGCAAGTCATCCCCGCGCAGGCGGGGACCCAGAAAAATGCCAGTCTGATGGCTGGATTACTTCGTAAGTCACTTCGCTCGTTTCCCGCCTTCGCGAGAGCCTGCCCCCGGCTTTGACCGGGGGATGACGAACCGCATTGAGGCTACGGAGTGTCAGCCGTTTGAACCTGTAACCTGCAACCTGTAACCTGCAACCTGTAACCTGCAACCTGTAACCTACAACCCCAGCCATTTCGCCAGGATATTGCGCTGGATCTCGTTGGTGCCGGAGTAGATCTTGCCGCCGATCGAGTCCCGCAGGGCGCGTTCGACTTCGTACTCGGTCGTGTACCCGTTTCCGCCGAAGATCTGGACGGTGTCGAGGGCGGTCTGGACCAGCGCTTCGGCCACGAAGATCTTCGTCATCGAGGCGTCGATGGCCACGTCGCGGGCTTTGTCGAGCCGGCTCGCGCCCTTGTAGGTGATCAGCCGGGCAGCGTCCAGGCGGATCTTCATGTCGGCGATTTTGTGCGACACGGCCTCGTATTTCCCGATCGCCTGGCCAAACGCCGTGCGCTCCTTCGCGTAATCGATCGACTTCTCCAGCAGCCGCTGCATCGTGCCGCAGTGTTTGGCGCCGATACACACCCGTTCCCACTCCATCGACTGGGTGAAGATGTTCGTGCCGGCGCCTTCGCCGGCGACCAGCGCCGCATCGGGCACCCAGACGTTGTCCAGCACCACCTCCCCGATCGGCGAGGTGCGTAATCCCATCTTCTCGAACTTCTGGCCCGGCATGAACCCGCCCTGGCCTTTTTCGACGAGGAAAACAGACGTCCCGCCGTAATACCCTTTCTCGATGTCAGTCATCGCATAGACAATCGCGAGGTCCGCCACCGGTCCGTTGGTGCTCCAGATCTTCGTCCCGTTGATCCGGTACCCGTTCCCGTCGCGAATGGCGCGGGTCTTCATGGCGTACGCATCGGAGCCCGTGCCGGGCTCGGACATCGCGTTGACCGCGATCATAGTGCCGTTGCTCAGTTTGGGGAGGTACTTCCGCTTCTGCTCCTCGCTCCCGTGCATTGTGATCGGGATGACACAGGCGAGCAGATGGGCGCAGATCGAAAACGAAAGGCCGCTATCCGCCGAGCCGTAGCCAAGGGCTTCGAGCGCCACGGCCGTTGAGACGGGGTCGAGCCCGAGGCCGCCGTATTCTTCCGGCACCGGAAGGCCCTGGAGCCCCATTTCACCGCATTTGAGCCATAAATCGTGCGGGAATTCCTGGTTGCGATCGCGTTCGATGACGCCTTCCGTGAGTTCGCGTCGGGCAAAAGCGACGATCTCGTCGCGGAGAATCTGCTGGTCCTGGGTAAGTGCAAAATCCATATATCAATCAATCGTGCGGGTCGTGAGTCTGAACACCATACCACTGTCCTTTCAGGGTTCAGGGACTACGGAGAAGCGAGCCGGCGTACGTCAAATCATCACACGCGAGTATCGGCTGAAGTGCGTTGGACGTTAGCGCGTTAAGAAACTGTTGAGAATTACGTTTTGCATAATGAGCAAGTCATCCCCGCGTAGGCGGGGACCCAGAAAAATGCCAGTCTGAGTGCTGGATCCCCGCCTTCGCGGGGATGACTATGCCTTGGGTTGTGGAAATCTCAACAGGTTCTAAACTCGACTTTGTCCATACGAAATAGAGATGTTCCATCTAAAATAGGCCTTTCTGAGTAAATCTGAGATTTTTCAATGTCATCTGTTGGATGCGACATTAAAAAATACATCCTCCGCATCGGGGAAAACTCAGGGCCGGCCATGAGAGGGCGTCGCGGAGCGACGCCGTATAATAGCCCCCGTCCTTCAGGTCGGGGGCATCTGTCGGCGCGGGATCGCCCCCGACTTAAAAGACGGGGGCAGGCTCCAGCGAAGGCGGGAAACGAGCGAAGCGACTTGCGAAGTAATCCATGCAAGTCTGGTTGGTTGTATGGATCCCCAATCGAGTTGGGGAAGACGAGCACCCGCAACAGTGCACTATCTCACCCTTACCATCGTCCGCGTCTCGGTAAACGACCCGGCGCTGAGCCTCAGGACGTAGAGGCCACTGGCGGCCGGCATCCCCGCCCTCGTGCGGCCGTCCCAATGCACGACGTGCCGGCCGGCGGCCCGCTCCTCCCCATCGAGCAACACCGCCACACGGGCTCCGAGGGCATTGTATACCTCCAGGCGAACGGATTCCGCCTCGGGGAGATCGAATGGGATGGTGGTGGTTTCCTGGAACGGGTTGGGGAAGTTCGGGCTCAGGGCGTAGTCGATCGGGACGGCGACGGAGGCCGCGACCTCGGCCGGCGCTTCAGCGCGCGGCGCCGGGTCGATTGCTGGTTCAAACAGCAACACATCGGCCTGGTCGACATAGACCGCGTAGCCCTGGTAGGGGCGCAGCGAGTCCGCCACGGGGCTCGTATAATCCCGCACGTCGCCAATGGCGCGGCCGGACTCCAGCGCCAGGTTACCCACCGGCAGGGCGAACGCAAACGGATTCCCAATGAGACTCCAGCCGGCCGGCACCGGGAGGGCGTACGGCTCGTGGATGGCCTGGGTAAGCCCGGCGCCCATGTCGAAGTCGGGCGCGCCCGCGAAGGTAATGAGCCAGTACCCGCGGCCGGGGACGAGCGCCTCGATGGCGTCGAACTCCGTCAGCGTCGAGTCGCCACTCGGGCTCCCGACGGCCTCGAAGAACCGCCATTTCCGGGGATCGTAGGCCTGGAAGTCGTCGAACAGGGTGCCGGCCGGGCTGTTGTCGTCGAGTTCGAGGGGGAAGGTAACCAGGCGGTAGCTCAACCCCGGCAACGGCGCGCGCGAGCGCAGGCCTTCCATACGGACGCGGACAGAGCGTGTCGGGAAGTCGACCGGCGCGTCGAAATCGGCGCGGGTGGTGCGGCCGGCGGCGCGTACAAAGTACTCGACGCCGCGTTCGGTGATCTCCGTCGCCGGCAGTTGGAACGCAAACCCCGCCGCCTCGGCCGTCGGGGTCATCGGGACGGATCGGAAGGCCGTCTCGCCGCCGCGGCGGTAGTGGAGTTCGACGTTATCGATGCTGAACCGGGCATCAACCGCCACGCCGGCTTCATCGACCACCGTCGCCTGGATCGTGTAGGGCTGATTCGCGGTCGCAATCGCCGGCGTAGTCGCCACATAGAGCGGCGCCACGATGGAGGCGACGGTGACCACCAGCGTATCCACCGCCGAACCGCTGAACGCATCGGCGGCTTCGATGGCGATGCGCGCCTCGCCCGGGATGCGCTGGGTGACGACGAGGGTGTCGTTGGCGATCGACACGGCCGCCACTTCGTACTCCAGGCTGTCGGCGACGAACGTGAGCGGATCTCCATCCAGATCCAGAAAGATGTCATGCAGCGCGATACGCAGCGCCGGTTCGCCCAGCGTCACCGTCGCCGGCGTAAACCCGTCGCCCCGCACCAGCGGACGCGCGTTGACGGCGAAGACGCGCTCCTCGCTTTCGGCGAGCGGGTCGCCACCCTCGTCGGCGGCCGTCAGGAAAAATGCGATCACATCCAGCTCCGCCTGCGGCGGCAGGGTGGCGACGTAGGTGGATCGGTCGGCCGCCTGCACGCCCATCTCCATCCCCAGAACCGCCAGCTGGGACGCGGTGGCCGGCGCCATCGCCAGCGGTTCCTGCACGATGTCGTTCAGCCGCCAGTGCAGCTCCACGGAGGCGATCAGGGCCAGGTCTTCCGCTTCTCCGTTGAACGTGCCCGAGACGAGGATGCTGCTCCGCGCGTTGGGCACGCCCGGCGAAAACGACGGCGTCACGGGGATACCGGGCTGTTTGGACGCGATATTAGAAGATCCGACCTCCACTCCGGCGCGCTCCGCCGCGATCCGGTAATAATACACCTTCCCGTTTTCCAGCGGGGCATCCACGTAGGATGTATCCACATACCCTTCGGCGAGCACCGTCCACGCGCCGGCCTCGACGGCCGCGGGGTCGTCGGCGCGGAGGACGCGGAAGGAATCGAACACCCCGGCCGGCCGCTCCCAGCTCAGGTTGAGCTGCCGACTGCGGGGGGAGATGGACAGGCGGAAGTCTTCCAGGTTCAGCACCCGGTAGAGGCGGTCGCCGCTGCGGACGGTGTTGCCGCGGCGGTCGCTGGCGGCGACGGCGAAGCGGACCGTGTCGCCCGGCGCGGCCGGCGGGATGGAGCCCGCGAACGTCGAATCCGTCAGCGCCCGCATGACCACAAGGCTATCCACTACCCCGCCGGCGAGGCGCCAGCGTAGTGTCACGGAGGCGGGATCGAGATTATCATCCGCATCAACAATCGTGGCGACGACCTCCACGGACTCGCTGAACTTCGGCGGATCCGGGGAGAAGGTGATATCGACGATGACCGGCGCCACGGCGCGCGGCGTGGCTTCGACGGCCTCCGAACGCCCGCTGATGCCCAGCGCATTCACCGCTTCCAGCCAGTAGGTGTAGGTGGTGTCGTTCCCGACGGTCGTATCCCGGTAGGCGATTTCGACGATCTCGCCAACAATCAGCGTATCCGGGCTCGCCCCGCCGACACGACTGAGGAGGTAGGATGCCGCCCCGAGCGCCGGCTGCCAGGACAGCGCCACCTCGCGGTCGCCGGCGCTGGCGACAAGCCCGATCGGGGGATCGGGGATGGCTGGAATCGTGGCGGAGGCTTCGTTCGAGAAGATCCCGTTTCGATCGGCAATCCGGTAGAAGTACACCTCGCCACGCGCGACGGATTCGTCCCGAAGGGTGGTAGTGTCGAGTTCGTCCTGGAGGATGTCCGCCGGCGTCAGCAAGCTGTCCGGGCGCGAGGCGTCCGTCCGATAGAC
The DNA here is from genome assembly GCA_034439735.1 of Rhodothermales bacterium. Taxonomy (NCBI): domain Bacteria; kingdom Pseudomonadati; phylum Rhodothermota; class Rhodothermia; order Rhodothermales; species Rhodothermales bacterium. The sequence goes on from JAWXAX010000261.1 coordinate 4,874, forward strand.
GGCGAACGGCGCGCCGCCATTGTCGGTCCATGCCAGATCGACCGCCGGCGCCAGCGAGTCGACCCGAGCGACCAGCGCGATCCCGCCTGGCGGCGTCGCGACGCGGTACCCGAGTGTATCCCCCGTCGCCGCGTTGCCGCGGGCATCGACGGCGCGGAGCGTGAAGGCAATGGAGTCGCCGGCGGCATGCGGCGGAATGACGCCGCTGAAGCGCACGCCGTTGGACGTCGGCAGCGGCGCCTGCCGCACGCCATTGCGCCACCAGACGACCTGGACGGAGTCGGCCAGCAGGTTGTCATCCCCATCCGATACAATCGCCGAAACCGTTACGGCGTCTGAAGGCGCGGGCTCGGCCGGCGCGAACGCTACCTCGCTCACCACGGGCGGCACGGCCCGGGGGGTCGCCTGGAGGGTATCGGACAGCGCGCTCTCGCGGGCGCCGGCGCGGGCGCCGGCGCGGGCGGAGACCCGGTAGCTGTAGGATGTCCCGTTTATGACGCCCACATCCACAAACACCGTATCCGCCGTTTCGGCCAGAAATACGTCATCCCGGTAGACGCCATAGGCCTCGGCCTCGACAGTACCCTGCCAGATGAGGCGGACGGCCCCGTCGAGGCCGGCGGCATCGACCAGGACCGGCGCAGGGAGCGGCTCCTCTCCTCCAGGCGTGGCAGTCGCTTCTTCGGAAAGCGGCCCCCGGATGACGAACGTCGACCCGTCGGACCGTATCCCCTGCCCGGAAGCGACGACCCGGTAGAAGTAGGCGACGCCGGCCGTCACATCCGTATCGGTAAAGGCGAGCCCGGACAGGCCTTCGGCCAGGATATCCGCGTCGGTAAGCGCCCCGGCCGCGGTTGGCGCGGTGGTCCGGTAGAGGGTGTACATCAGCGCCCCGGGCGCGGCGTCCCACCGGAGGTCGATGGCGCCGGCTAGTGGGGTGGCGATAAGGGCGTCGGGCGCCGGCGGGAGGATGTTGAACTCCCCCGTCGAGGTGACGGTATCGACGCGGCGAAGCTCGCCGGCGGCGTTAAAAACTTCATCGACTACCTTGACTTCAAACGTCACGTGCCCGACCACCCCGGGCGCGCCAAACGAGTACACCGGCTCATAAAAATGATTCACGGGATCGACTACGCTTTCGACGAGCGTCTGCCGGAGGGTCTCCTGCAGGACGCCGTCCAGCCACCAGGTGACGAACAGCGAGTCCTTCCGCTGAAACGTACTGTTGTTGCCGATCCGTGCCACGAAGGCGATGGCGTCCGGCGTCAACGGCGAGGTCGGCGTGAGGCGGACGTCATCCACATGCGGGCAATCCACCAGTGGGTTACCCGACGGTGGTACTTGGACGCATACCGAGGGCGTCCAGCCGAAATCGGTCTGCGCGAATGCCGGCCGGGCCCCGATCCCAAGCAAAACCCCAAGCACCAGCAATACCCCCGTACGGACACGACATGTCTTGGGCGCTGAAGAGGAAGGGTCTATCTTCCCGCCATAGAGTTCTGCTCGGTGTAACACGGAGGTCTATTTTTATCGTCATCCCCGCGAAAGCGTGGAACCATGCGAGCTAAAATTCTGGCACAAGATGATGCCAAGATCAGCTAGTAAGGTATTCTCATGCCTTCTATGGGTCCCCGCTTTCGCGGGGATGACGGCGTTTAAAAAACGGAAGTAGGCTTTGTTTGTCAATTCGCCAGCACGAGCATTCATGATCGGGTCCATCAGTTAGCCGGCGAAGGGAAAGGAGGAGGAATGGGGAGATTCTGGTCTTTGCCCGGTTTTACGATCCAGGCGATGACACCCCCCAGGATGCCGGCGCCGACGGCGGCGGTGGCGATGCGCCGGCGGCGGATCGTCAGCTTCTGTTCGGCCAGCTGCGCGGCGGCCTCGGCCTGTTGGGCACGGAGCATCGCCGCGGCCAGGGTTTCCGCCGCAATCGCTTCCGACGCGCGGGCGACTTCGAGCTGTGTGGCGGCATCTTCAAGTTCCTGGCGAGCACGGGCAGCGAGGGCCTCGGCGGAGTCCGCCTCCGCCTCGGCGCGGGAGGCGCGGAGTGTGGCGTCGATGCGGAGCGAGTCGGCGGCGCGGGCTTCGACTCGGGCGAGAGCGGCGCGAGCGGTGAGCGCGTCCACCTGAAGGCGCGCCTGCTCGGCCTGGAAGCGTGCGATACGAGCGAGCGAATCGGCTTCGGCGGCTTCCAGGCCGGCGCTCGCGGCCAGCGCCTCGAACTCCATTGCCCGGGTACTCTCCTCCTCGACGCGCAACAACGCGAGATCCCGCTGCTCGACGGCGAGGGCAATCTCCTGTTTGGCGTCGGACGGCTTAAACAACTCCAGATAATACCGTGAAAAAACCGCCCCTTCCGGCTCGTAGAGCGGGTCCAGTTCGCGAATCTTCTCCGCATACTGGCGGGCCATGTAGGATTTCTCCTCGCCGATCCAGGCCAGTGCCAGCAGTTTGTAGGCTTCGATGCGCTCCTTCGGGTCAGCGATGTTCTCGGGCAGGCAGGTCTCGAACTGCGCGATCACGTCGCGAAAGCGGCTGCTGTCGTACTGGCGCTGGGCGCGCCAGAGAACGAGGTCGCACGTGGCGTTCGACTGGCCGGCGGCCGGGGCGGGGGTCATTCCGAAGAGCAGGAGTGCCAGAAAGCCATAGCGTATTCGCCGCATACATTTCCTCGTCATTCCCGCGAACGCGGGGATCCATACTCGGCTTAATGGTTGCCTGGATCCCCCATCACGTTGGGGATGACGGGCTACAGCTTGTGTGTATGGTCCGGCTTTCGTCTTCATAACATTGGGCAGTCGAAGGCTTTTTGATATACGATCTGCTGGCTCACGTACGTGGGCCACAGGCCGGACAAGTCGATGCCGGTACTCGACGCTTTCAGGGCCCGGCAGAGGTCGGTCGCCATCTCGCCCGGATCGGTCCGCCACACCTGAACGGTGCGGTCTTTCCCACCTGAAACCAGGCGCAGGTCTCCCGAGGGGCCCACGCCGAAGGCGAGCGCGTACACCCATTCCTGGTGCCGGCGGAAGACGTAGGGTCGGTCGATTTCCGCCGTCGGGTCGCGGTCGGCGAGTCGTTCCCATAGGGGCGGCCGGTCGCTACCGTGCAGATCCCACATCATGATTGTATGTTCGACGCCTCCGTCGCCCGAGGCGAGCCAGCGGCCGTCCGGGCTGAAAGCGAGGGCGTTGATCACGGCCGCCGTACCTGGCAGCACGGCCAGCTCGGCGGCGCCCTCTTCGCCGTCGATGTGCCAGAGGCGCACCGAGAAGTCGTCGCCGCCAGCGGCGACGAGGGGAGCCGAAGGGCTGAAGGCGAGGGCATTGATGGGCTCGAGCCGGCCATCGGTATCCGGCTGAAGGACGACCGGATCGACGTCGCCCTCTTGCCAGTCCCACCACAGGCGCACCATGCCGTCTTCGCTGCCGGCGCCCAGCACGGGTTCGCCATCGATTTCGCCGAACGCCAGGATATTCACCCAGTTCGTATCGGCAATGCCGGTACGCGCGATGCCCGGCAACGGCAGGAGGGACGGCGCGGCGCCGGCACGATCCAGATCCCATAGAAGCACCTCCGGACGCCGGCCGGCGGAGGCCAGCCATCGTCCGTCCGGGCTGTAGGCAACGGCCCAGACTTCGCCCGGGCTCTCCAGCACGCGGACTGCCGCGCTTGTGGTGAGGTCCCAGATTCGAATCGTCTTGTCGCGGCTGCCGCTGGCCAGCTGGTCCGGATTCACCGGATTAAAGGCCACGCTTCGCACGGGGCCGGTGTGCTCGCCGAGGAGGACCGGCGTTGTCGCGGAGGCAAACCGGTCGGCCGGCCACACGCCTACAAAATTGGTGTCGCTCCCGGCGGCGATCCATCGATCGTTGAAGGCCACGGCGCGCACCTGACCGGACATGGGTAACGGAACGGGATCCGGCTCGAGGCCTCTGAAATCCAGCGTGGCGTCGTTGTAGATTTCCCGAAGGGCATCGTGGACGTTGTCCTGCAAAGCGCCGCCGCTGCCGGTGCTGAGAAAGTAAGCCGCCTGGGCCAGCGCCAGGGCGCGATCCGTCTCGCTCAGTTTGTACAACCGGAGTGCATTGTAGGAGGAAACGAGCGCCGAGGAGCGCATACGCTCGACCTGCGTTTCCAGCCGTGAAAAATCGCGTTCAGCCGCCGTCCGCTGTGCGATAAAGATAATCACAATCAGCGCAAGCGCCAGGGCGGCCAGGGTGGAGTAAACAACCACCCGGTTGCGCCGCTTTCGGGCGGCTTCCTCACTGCTTGTAGCGAGAAAGCGGCGTGCTTCGTCGGCTTCCGGTCGGTACCGGCTCGTCCACTGGGGCACAAAACCGGTACGCTGCTCCAACTCTCGCGCACGGGCGAGTTCGTTGCCGCTCCAGAGATACTCGCGCGGGTCATCATCGGGCTTCTCGACAAGCGCTCGGTCATACCGAATCGCCGCATTCACGAGATCGATATAGGTCTGCGCATCGGCCCCCTCATCCGCCATCCACCGCTGGAGTTGGCGCCAGCCCAGCATGAGGCTTTCGTGGGAGATTTCAACCATCGTATCCTCCGTCAGAGGCGTTTCGGGCGATGGCATCAGCAGCGAGTGTTCTTCCGTACGAAAGGCCTCCACGACGGCCTGCACGTCGCTCAGCGCCACCAGATCGCGGGTCATCTGCGCCCGATTCGAAGACAGGACGCTGGCGATCCGCCAGAGGTCGCCCAGGCTCGTTCTGTAGCGGATGCCGCGCCCGTCATACGTGAAGCCGGTAAGCCCACGAAAGACCTTCGCGCACAACGCGCGCTGGCGTTCCGTCTCCAGTGTGCCGAACACCTCCTCGGCGTGCCAGTCGATCGCATGTTGGATCTCCCCGATCGCTTCGTAGTGCCGCTTGAGGATGGGCCCGTGCCCGCCCTCTCCCATCCACCGATCCCAGGTGCGGCTCAGGGCGTGCTGGAGGACGACCAGGTGGGCGGGGTCCTCGACATCGCGGACGAATTCGTCGAGCGCGTCCCGCTCGAAGGCCGCGCCGGCGATGGCCGCCGGCCCCTTGATGGCCTCCTCGATCTCGTTGGGCAGCATGCGCGACACCAGGTAGAGCCCGCTGTTGATGGCGTCCGGCAGGTCCTCGTACCGGGCCGCCTCGCCAACGAAGTCGGACCGGAGCGTGAGGCACACATAGACCGGGTACCGCCACTGCTGGAGCACGCCCAGCAGGAGGCGGACAAAGTGCCGCTTCGTTTCCTGCTGGCGTTCGTCTTCCCTCGCGCTCTCCCAGGCGTTCCTCGGGAACAGCTCTTCGAACTGGTCGACGATGACGAGCAGATTGACGCGCGGCCCATCCATCGCGCCGTGGAATGGATGCAATTCCTCGTAGAGATCGATCAGGTGGAGCAGCGGCCCTTCCCCAGCGGCCCCCACCCGTAGCCGCGCCTCGATGGCGCCGGCGTCGGTGGCCTCCTCCCCAAACGCTCGCCCGAGGGCGCGCGCGAGGTTGCCGATGGGATCCTCCTGAGGCCGCAGATACGCCACCTTCCAGATGGAGCCGGCATCCGCCATGTAGCCGCCGTAGAGCGCCGGCAGCATCCCCGAGGTGACCAACGACGACTTCCCGCTGCCCGACACGCCGAGGACGGCCAGGAAGCGCATCTCGGCCAACTTCGCCGTCATGGCGTCGACGTGCCGATCCCGGCCGAAGAAAAAGTGCTCCTCGCCGCGGCGATGGTCGCAGGGCGCCTCGGCGACGCGCCGGCGATAGGGTCGCAGCCCCGGATAGGGCTTGTCCGTCACAGCCAGCGAGCGGTCGGCCGCCGTGTCGACCTGGCGCACGAACGCGTCCAGCAGGTGATCTTCATGGCCGGCGAGCCCGTCGATGGCGGTCGGTTCCAGGCGGAGCAGGCACATTTTGTCCTCGTCCGGCGCGCCGTTGACGTAGGTGGCGTACGCCCGCAGCGGCCGCGCCCGCAGATACCCTGAGGCCTTCTTGATCGCGAGATCCTTGCTGTATCGCCAGTTGTCGTCGCCATCGCCATAAAACAGGAGCACGGCGTCGCAGGCCATGAGGAGCGTCCGCTCGGCTTCGCGCAGCTGGCTGGGGGTTCCGTTGAACAGCGGCGTCTCCACGTCCAGGTCGTGCTTACGCAGGTATTTGTAGATCGGAATGATCTGCTTCCGATCCGACTCGAGGCAGATCAGATAGACCATCTTCCGCTCGGCGGAAGGCTGTTCGACAACCGGATCCGTGGGCATCGCTGGTGGGAGGTTAGGAATTTAGCTTGTCGACGAAATCAGCCATCAAGGCGTCCGAGAATCCCTGGAGTCCGTTGATGAAGGCCTGCTCTTCGAGGTCGATCAAAAACTGCTTGTCCTCGTCGGGCGTGCCGCAGATGTACAGGTAGTTCGCGCGCAGCGGGGGGCGTGTTTTCAGGGCTTCTTTAATGTTCGCGTTGCGCTCCCGGCGCCAGGCGTCGCCGCCGTTGCCCCAGAGGATCAACACGGCGTCGGCCGTCGCCAGGGCTTCGCGGTCGGCGGCCAGAATGGCGGCTTCATCCCCCTCGAAGGGCGATTTATCCACCGAAAAACCGGAAACGCGCAGGTATTTAAAGACCGGCATCAAGAACTCCTTGTCGCCCGGTTTGCAGAGGATGTAGACAGACCGGGTCGCGCCGTTGGTGGCCGGCGCGGGGGCCGGCTCGGGTTCAGGCGCTTTTGCCCGTTTCGGCTTAAACAGCACCCCATCCGGCGCCTGCATGAACAGGACCGGCGTCGCCCATTCGAGGGTGCCGGGCTCTTTGTTAAACATATCCAGCCGCCCCTCATTGACGGCGTAGTCAACCGGAGCGCCATCGGCGAGCGCTGCATAAAACGTCTCGGCGAAGGCGATCGCGCCGGGGTCCGAGATCGGCTTTTGCATCGCAATCACGGCCGGCACGCCGGCGCTGACGATGGCCGGGGCCACGCCGGCAAACGGATGCCGCTCGTTCGCGACGCGGTTATTCGCCGTCTCGCACGCATTGAGGAAAACGAGGCGGATCGAGTGAGCCTTCGAGAGGATGAAATAATACAGGTTGTTCGCGCTCAGGTCGTCGCGTTTGCCGGCGTCGTCCTCCATCACCAGGACCCCCTCGCCGTCGTCCTTGAACACGCCGTGCCCCATGAAATGGAGCACGTGGAAGTCGGGCCCTTCCTCGAGCTTCGCCATCAACTTCTCGGTCGTCGCATGCTCCAGAATCTCAACCTGAAGCGGCGACGCATCGCCGCCGAACCGTTCGAGGATCTTCTTCTTTTCGACCTCCAGATTCAGTTTCGGCAGCACCGGATCGTCCGGGTTGGCCATCACGAGCAGCATGCGGAGCGGCCCGTCGTAGGGGAGCGCCTCGATCGTCGCCGCCGTCTTTGGACGGGCGATGTTCAGGTACCGCACGACCGAGAAGTCGCGGGGCAGCAGGTTGAGGAAGCTGTTCTGGGAGTCGTCGAAGAGGAGCTCCCACGGGAGGCCGACGATCTTGTCCATACCGGACATCTTGAGGTCCAGCACGAGCTTCACCCGCAGGGCGATGTCCGGCTGCAACTGCGTCGCACCCAGGCTTTTCATGAACGCGTCGCGCGCGCCCTCCTTGATGAGTTCGCGGAAGAGTTTCAGCCCGAGTTCATCGCCCGAAATCGCCGTTTTCGGCTTGCGCTCGCGTTCGCCGCGGGTGGGGGCGCCCGTGGCGGTATCCGGGGGGGCCGGCGCATCCACTGGCGCATCCGTCGGCGCAAAGGAGGCCATGTTGAACCACAGGTCACCCACCGACGTGCCGGAGGCCGAGTCCTGCAGGGTCACTGCGTACTCTTGCCCCTTCATCGGACCGATCTTCAGCGTGAAGTCCTGATATGTGATGGCTCCTTTATGCATTCGAATGACTCCCCGATTCACGTCGTGCGCTTATCGGACTACACACCGGGGGGGTGAGAAAGGGCTCATCGTGCTTCCAGACGCAATAGCGCTTTAGTATAGCATTATATGCTCGAATAAAACAATAATGGATACCCTGTCGCATGGTACAGGAATGTACGCCTTTTCCGGGCGTCTAACGGCGTGCGGCGCACCTCTCCGGTGCGCGCCGGCGTGTTACGCGTTCCACCACGCCAGCGCGTATCATTCTCATACGCCTATGGATTCACCGACTCGCCCGGGGCCAACCGCCCGTACGCCTCCTCAGGACCAACGCCGGGTTCAATTCCGGCAGTGGGCTCGCGGACTGCGCGACGCCGATCGCGCGGCCTATGCGGCGCTGTACCGGGAGATGAGCGATCCGCTCGTACGATACGCGTACTCGATCTTACATGATGAGGCCGGCGCGTACGATATCCTGCAGGACGTATTCCTCAAATTATGGGAACGGCGTGCGTCCATCGACCCGGAATCCTCCCTGCAGGCCCTCCTGTACACCATGACGCGGAACGCCTGCCTCAACGTGCGGCGGCGCAACGGGTACGTGGTGCAGGAGGCGGACGACGAGTCCGGCCCGCTGGCCCGGCTGGAAAGTGTCGAACTCGCCGCCGGCCAGGCCATCGACGCCAACGCGCTCCAGCAACGGATGGATGCCTGGATCCAGGAGCTGCCCGACCGCCGGCGCGAGGCGTTTCTGCTCAGCCGGCAGCACGACCTCAGCCACAGGGACATCAGCGATCTCATGGGCCTGAGCGAGCGCACTGTAAATACGCATATTTTCCTCGCGCTGAAGGACCTGCGCGCCCGTCTTACCGCGTGGCAAAACGAGAAGAGAACACCGTGAACGCATCCGATCGACATACGCCGCTTCCCGACGACCTCGGCGAACCCCTGCGGGACCTCTCGGCCGACGACCGGGCCGGGCTCGCGGAGGTCTGGCGCCTCGCCAGCCCGTCGACGAAGGGATTCCCCGACCCGGCACGCCTCGACGCCATCTGGCGCCAGCTCGATGCCGCCACGCTTCCGGCCGGCGCCGATGCCCGCCGCGATCGCGCGCCGGCCCCCCGGGGCCGCGCGTCGCGCTGGTTTGCCGGCGCCACGGCCGCCCTGGTCGTCGCCGCCATCGCGGTGACGATGTGGTTCCGCCCCCTTTCGGCCACTGCCCCCCTGGGCGAACGCCTCGTCGTCTCCCTGGCCGACGGCTCGCGCATCGAACTGAACAGCGGCGCCACACTCCGCTACCCGCGCCGGTTCGGCGGCATTCGGGCGGTTGAACTCGAGGGCGAGGCCTTCTTCGACGTCGCCACCGACGGCCGGCCATTTATCGTCGAAACCTTCGACGCCGACGTCACGGTCCTCGGCACCACCTTCAACGTACGCGCCTGGCCCAACGACCCGACGCCCGGCACCACCGTCACGCTGGCCACGGGACGGGTGCGTCTCGCTTCGCGCGGCGTGGAAGCCCTCGCACCCGTCGTCCTCGAACCGGGGCAGACGGCTACCGTCGGCGACGGACGGATCGATGTGAGCGCTCCGGATTCCACGATCGCCGGCCTGATGCTCGCCTGGAGAAGGGGCGATTTTATCTACCGCGACCGTCAGCTCGGCTCCATCCTCACGGATATCGAACGTCGCTTCGCCACCCGCCTGACACTCACCCCGACCCATCTGCTCACCACGCGCTACAGCGTCTCGATCCGAAAACCAGACACCGCAGAAGTCATCATCCGCGATCTCTGCGGAGCGCTCGGGTTGCAGTACCGGGAAACTCGCGAGGGTTTCGAACTGTTCGAACCGGGAACGTAGCTCGTATGGCGCATCCCCTTTCCCTGCCACTCTCTGCCGGTCCCGCGCGTCGTCGCGTATGGGCTGTTGTGCTGTTCAGCCTCGTGCTGATCGCGCCGGCGGCGTACGGGCAGGAAGGAGCTACCTCCGCCGCGAATACAGCGTCCCGCCACTCGATCGCCGCCCTGAACGTGCCGCTCGATCTCGCGCTGGAGGCCCTCGTCGAAAAAACGGCCCTCAACCTCGTCTACGCCTCCGCCCTGGTAGCCGGCAAAACGACCTCCTGCCAGGTCGACGAGGCGCTGCTGGACGAAGTGCTCGCCTGCCTCCTCCGCGGCACCGGGTTGGACTTCCTCCGCCTCTCATCGGGCACCTACGTACTCGTGACCGACGCCCGGGCCGTGCCGGCCTTTGGGGCCCTCTCCGGCCAGGTGATCGACGCCACATCCGGCGAGCCTCTCGCGGATGCGCATGTGCTCCTGGCCGATGCCTCCGGCGGCGCCGTCACCAACCGCGCCGGCCGCTTCGCCTTCAATCGGCTCCTTCCGGGCGTCTATCCCCTCCTCGTCTCCTACATCGGCTACGAACGCGCCGTGGACACCCTGTGGGTCGACGCCGGCGCCGCGACGTCCGTGCAGATCGCGCTGGACGCCGAGCCGATCATCACCTCCCCCATCGTGATCTCCGAGCTCACCTGGCGGCTTCCCTCCGAGGACCTCGGCGGCGGCTCGCGTAGCGCCGTTTCGCTTGAAGAGGCCTCCGCCGCCGGCGACGTCTTCCGCAGCCTGCACACCATCGTGGGTGTGCGTGTGGGGGACGCACTGTCCGACGTCCACGTCCAGGGTGGGCAGTCCGGCGATCACCAGCATGTCCTGGACGGCGCGCCTATCTTCATTCCGATCCCCAACGGCGGCGTAGTGGGGCCATTTAGTCCGTTCGCGCTGAGCCGGCTCAGCGTGCGAAAGGCCGGCTATAGCGTCCGCTACGGCAGCCACCTGGCCGGCGTCGTCGAGGCGGACCACGCGCTGGCCGACGGCCCGACCGCGCTCACGATTCAGGTGGATCCGCTCAGCCTCAATGCCCGCCTGACCGGCCAGTTTGCCGGGCGCGACGGCGTACGTACCCGCTGGATGTTCGCCGGCCGGCGGAGCCTGTGGTCCGTGCTCCATCCTCAATCCCTGGCCACCCACTTCACGCGGTGGAGCGCGCCCGATCTATTCCTCCTCCAAACCCTGGCGCCCCCCCCGCTCGTCGAAACTGACTCCCCGCCGTCCCACACGCATTCCATCCGGTTCGTGCCCGACTCCCTCGGCGCCGGAGCGTTGTCCGGCAACCGCCTGCAGGACGAGTTCCGGTTCTCGGATCTCCACGGCGCGGTACGCGTCGCTTTCTCTCCCGAAAAAAGCCTCTACGCCTCGTTCTACCGCGGCAGCAATGGCTTCGGCGGCGTGGATGCGCTGGCGCCGACGTTTGCGCAGGGGCCGGCGCAAACCACGCAGACGGCATCGTTCACGAGCCGTTATTCCTGGTCCAACGCGATGGGGCAGATGCGCTACGAAAGCATCATCGGCAAGGCGTCGTTCGCCTCCGTCGGCGGCTGGGTGAGCCAGTTCGATCTGTCGCAGGCGTTCGGTCGGGACTACCGCCCTGCGGATGCCGGGGACAGCGCGGAGAGCGATGACGACGATGCCGCAACCGCCGGCTGGCTGCGCCATGCCTCCAGCGACGTCAATGCCATCCACGAGGGAGGCTTGCGTGCTGAAATCAACCACAGCGTGTCCTCCTCCCACTTCCTCACCGCAGGCCTCGAAAGCCGGTATAGTGCCAGCGAATTCGCGCTGGAATTACCCGGCTGGCGCGACGGCAGCCTCGCCTCGCAAAGCAGCGCCCGCCTCCAGGCCGGGCATCGCCGCTCGAGCCTGTATGCCGAGGACCAGCTACGTATCGGATCGCGCGCCCATCTCGAACTCGGCCTCCGCCTCACGAATCTCGGCAACGACCGGGCCGTCTATGCTGAGCCGCGTATCGCCATTCGCTATGACGCCGCCAGCGGCCCCCTGGGCCCCTGGGCCTTCCGCGGCGCCATCGGCCTGTTCCGGCAGTTCGTGAACCAGTTCGACGTCGCCGCGATGGATGTCAACGCCGTCCTGCCCTATATGCGGTTCTGGCTGCCCATCAGCGGCGACGTAGCCCCACCACGCGCCCACCACGCCACGGCATCGCTGCTCGCCATGCCCGCCCCCGGATGGCAGATCCAGCTCGAAACCTACTACAAGGACCAGCCTCACGTGCTGGTGATCGACTACGCCGGCCTGGCCACCCCCGGGGCGTCCACGGCGGCGTGGAGCCGGCAAGATGAGGTGCTAACCCACGCCGAAGGAGTCGCCTACGGCGCCGGTCTGTCGATCGAGAAAAAAACCGACCGGCTTGCCGCCCAGGCCGCCTACGAATACAGCGTGGCGGAGCAGCGCATCCCGAACCGGTTCGACGGCGCCTGGCTGAGCGCCCCCTGGAACGTCCCCCACCGCGTCACCCTCGCGCTGGACGCCCGCGTGGCCTCGTACTGGACCGCCTCGTTGCGCTGGCAGGCCAGCATGGGCCGGTCCTGGGCTTTTCGCGACGCGTATTACAACTACCTCGAGCCGGAGGACCGAACCAGGCATTTCGATCCGTACGACCTATCCGACCCGACGGCCCACCGACTGCCCATGTACAATCGCCTGGACGCCGGCGTGGCCTACGCCCGCCAGGTACGCGACGCCCGCGTGCAGGTACGCCTATCCCTTGCCAACCTGCTGGCCGCGTACAACGTGGATGAGTGGAGCCTCGCCTACGACGAGGCTTCCGCCACCTATACAAAAATCGAACGCCCCCTCGCCCCGTTCTTGCCGACCCTCACCGTCCGGCTGGGGTTCTGACCGACACCGAGGTCGTTTCATCCGGGCTCGTCGTTCGCGGGACCTGGCACGCGAAACGCGCCCCCCTCCTCTACCACCAGCCTCCGATACGGCATCGGGATCTCGATACCGTGGGCGTCGAACGCGCACTTGATCTCGATGAACAACATGTTCTTCACGTCGAGGTAGTTTTCCTGCAGCGTCCAGACCGAGTACTGGAACGAGATGAAGGATTCCTCAAACAGGTTGAAGATAAACAGCGGCTTTGGCTCCTGGAGGCATAGCGGATTGTCGGAGGCAACGCCCTTCAGCACTTCCACGACTCGTTTCAGATCTTCCCGGTACCCTACCCGGATCTGCGTGTCGATGCGTCGGATCGGGAAGCGGCTCAGGTTCGTGATGTCGGATTTGATCAGGTTCTCGTTTGCGATACGCACAAACAGGTTATCGAAGGTCCGGATCTTCACGGACAGCAGATCGATCGACAACACCTCGCCCGTGATGGTCCCGACACGGATGATGTCGCCCAGCGCGAATGGTTTTTCACCGATCAAGAACAGCCCGCTGATAATGTTCGTGGCCGACGTCTGCGAGGCGAAGCCGAGGGCGACGGTCAGCACGCCGGCCGCACCCAGCAGGATGCCCAGTTCGAAGCCCGTGGACACCAGCGCCCAGGCCGAAAATACCCCGATGACCGTATAAAAGCTCACACGGCGAAGCAGCATCGCATGGTGGGGCGACGTCCGCTTCCGCACCGATCGAAGGAGGAACGCGCTGAGCGCCTTCGCGAGCAGATACCCGGCGAGGAGGATAACCAACGCCTTGTAGATGTGAAACGCGTTATCGCCGGCGAAGTAGCCCTTGAAGCTGATCCAGATCTCGTTCAGGAGGTCCATATCGATTTGTCCTTAAACAAGCCGCCAAATGCACGAAAGATGAGGTTGGACTCGATCGCCCTACGCGGACTTTCCAGCCGCGTGGTCTCCCCCGCTTCCGCCGGCGCTCCCACGCCGATCTTCATGGCGGCAAAATCGCCGCTGCGCTCCCGCTCTACCGTCACCATCTGGGTCCACAAGTGGCCGTTGGTCGCCTCGAATATGGACAGGTACTGCACAAGCACCTGAATTCGGTTCAGCAATAACCCATCCTGGGCCCTGTTCTTGACGCGAACCGGGGTGATCACGCGGTAGGGGCGAACGGTGAGGTCCTGGAGCCGCAATCGGGCCGCCGTACGGCCGGCATAACACAGTTCCCCATGAATGGTTGACTCGCCAAACCACGTATCCGAGGGGCGATACAGCGGGAATTCCTGGAGGACGCGCCGGGGTGAACCGGCCTCGAATTGAACCCAGAGCGGCGTGCTGATATACAGCGTGACCTCTTCACGAGGCAAGATGTGCAGGGGCATCTCTGGCTGGACGACGACGGCTCGGTCGGCGAGGCGCGGCCGGACGTAGATTTCGTCGCCCGGCACACGAAAACCGAACCGGTGCAGGGACACCGCCTCCCCTTTGGCCTCGATAAACGCCATCATTTCCGACATCTCGAGCGACGTCCGCACCTCGGCGGCATCCACGTACGCATCGTTCAGCTGAAAACGGGCGATGCGCCACTCGTTCGGGCGACTCGCCACCCAGATCGTGCAGGGACCCACCTCCCAACAGCCGGCAAGGCCCTCAGGGATGTGATAGGTTCCCCACCAGGGAGACCAGCTCTTGTTCTCGTATGCCGTATGCATAACCCTGTTTTACGCCGGCCCCGGTACGTCAGCCCATAGGGGCGCGTTTTCCAATGCCTGCAACCAGGCTATCCGGCGCCAGCATCTATCCACGCCCATGAAAGCCGCCACCGCACCGGACGTTCCTCACAGGCCGCAACGGCCGGCGACCCCGTGTCAGATGTCGATGAATTCCCCGTAGTTTTGCCGGAGGAGCAGACCCGTGCCGGCACACAATACCAATCCGTACATCAGCGCCCAGAATGAAAGCAGTGTACCGAACAAGATCCACGCGAAGATGCCGGCGAGCACTACCAGACAACTCCCCATGGCGATCCATGCCGACCGCTCCCCATCCTGCCGATCCCGCGTCGTCGCCCCCACCACGCCGACAATCAGATTGTGCGTGGACATCAAGAACATGAACGAAATCCACACAAATAACGCCGCCCCCACCACCAGCAGACCCACTTTCCACATCCATGGGAAGGCATGCAACACCCCCACGGACAGCGGCATACCGAAGAGGATGGTACGCACCTGCCCTCCGTCGCCCATGTGAAGAAGGCCCGGCATGAATGCAAAAACGACCATATAGGCGCAGATACCCAGGCACCCGGCCAGCCAGTGGAGAACGTGTGTCAGGTAATACAACGGTTACAGAGCGATAAGACGAGCAAGAGCGCGACGGGCGTTACGCGGGGGCGGTCGCGAAGAAGGACCAACGTATACAATTTTTTTCCCGAATGCCTCCCGATCTCCAAAAAATCTGCCTTACCTCTGCTTACATCAACCAGCCGGCCTCCATCGAATCACACCGAATCAACCTCCACTCGTCGGGATGGCCGCGCTCAAACGCCGCGACACAATGCGGATGGACGTGATACGTCCGTTCTTCAGGAAGTGCGGAGGCGGCCCGCAGTAGAACGACCTCGCGCTCATCGATCAACTGTTCGCAGACATCGCATTCGAACTCGGGTGACTTGCTGACACAAAATCGGTAGTGGATCATCGCAGCGACCTCTTCTCCGGCTCGTTCGACCTGCCGGCCCTGTGGGGGGCTTTCCCGGTGAGTACAACGCCGGCTCGTTCAACATATGCGCTTCCGATCTCCGATGATGTAGGAATAGACGCCTACTTTTTGTCAGGTATTGTAGGCGCGGCTGTAGGGCTACAAAAGACCGCTCAGTGCCACAGCGCCGGCCGGGTCCTCCACCCGCACGCGGTCCCCGCTCGTGAGGCTCGGCACCGTGTCGCCATCACGCGAATCCATGTTGAGATTGCCCGACCCAGCGTCGATGCGGAGGGATCCCTGATACACCACGGCCCCTGCTCGCACCACCACGATAGTCGCCGTACCGTCGTCCTCCATATCCTCGACCTCCACCGTGAACGTCACGCGGTCCGAGCGGCGTTCAAACTTCGCCTCGCCCGAAGCGTCCGACCCATCGCTGGCACGTAGCGGAGCCTCGAGGGACACAGGGGCCTGGCCGGCGTCATCTCCCCCATCGTCGTCGCCACCCGTATTCTCGCCGTTGTCGCCGCCACCCGTATTCTCGCCGTTGTCGCCGCCACCCGTAGTGCCGCCGTTGTCGTCGCCGCCCGTAGTGTCGCCGTTGTCGTCGCCACCCGTAGTGCCGCCGTTGTCGTCGCCGCCCGTATCGCCGCCGTTGTCGTCGCCGCCCGTATCGCCGCCACCGCTCCCGTCGCCGAGCTGGTCCTGGGTGATGCCGGTATCCTCGGTGGGATCAGGCGCCAGGATCGACGTATGGCAGCCCGTCAGGTAAAACAGGCCCACGATGCAGAACAGGGAGTAGAGGAGCGTAATCGGCTGGCGCGGCATGGGAATGTGGGTGTAGAGGGTGTATGCTCTGCTCCCAGCCAGCGCCATGCCAGGCGGATGAGCCGCGCGGATTGAAGGGGGATTTCCTTATCCGGCCGCACCCGCCAAATGGTTTAATTTCAAACCCTTACAGGCAGCTGCAATCTCACTATGCCGCCGGAGCCCTGGGCCTGCCTGGCCGGAGGGCTGTGCAAAGGCAGTACACCTGACCGCGGGTGGACACGCCGGAAAGGCCCTACAGCAGCGCCGGCACTTGAACCGTCAACTCGGTGAAGCGTCCATATATACGTTGGCTCCGTGTCGGTGCATGCCGGTGGAGCCGGCGGTATCGCCCTACAAACAACCCTGTGAGGTGCATCATGCCTGCCAATAAACTCAAAGCCTTTCTGGACGAGCACCGCGTCAAGTATCTTGCGATCCGGCACTCTCCAGCGTATTCGGCTCAGGATATCGCGGCCACCGTCCATATTCCGGGCAAAGAAGTGGCGAAAACCGTCATTTTTAAACGGAATGGCGAGCTGGCGATGGCCGTGTTGCCGGCGTCGTACAAGATCGACTTCATGCTGCTCGGCGGGGCAGTCGGCACGGAAGACGTGCAACTGGCCAGCGAGGACGAATTCGAGGATCTATTCCCGGGTTGCGAGCCCGGCGCCATGCCGCCGTTCGGGAATCTGTATGGGATGGATGTGTTCGTGGCCGCCTCGCTCACCGAGGACGAACGGATCGCGTTCAACGCCGGCACCTTCACCGAGCTGATCCAGATGTCTTATTCGGACTATGCGCGGCTCGTCAACCCGATCGTGCTGCATTTTTCGTACGAATCCGCATAACCGGGGTACTGAACCCGTACACGGAAAGACCTCCGGGATGGCCCATATCCCGGAGGTCTTTATATGGCCTTTCGGCCGGCTTTGTCTCTTGAAGCCGTCTATTTGAGCAGCATCAGGCTATGCGTCTGCACGGCCGTCGGGGTCTCCATGTGGTAGAGGTACATCCCGCTCGGGAGGTCGCCGGCGTCGAACGACACCTCGTGCGGGCCGGACGCAGGTATAGCGTCAGGACCCTGCCGGGCGATGGATGCGTTAGTGCCATCCGCCGTCCGAGCGCCACAATAAGCGGCATGACCCCGACGACTGCAAGATAGGATCAGGCGAGGCCGGCGATTGTAGGGCAGGGCCTATGCCTGGTGGAGGAGATGTATTGTAACCGAGCTATATAATCGCGTTCATCTGCCCGCGAATCTTCGTGTGGGCTTCGCCGGTGACGTCGTGGATGATATTGACCAACTTGTTCAGATCCCGCCGACCCTTGTCCAACTCGGCGTCCGTCAGTACATCCCCCCATATGGCCCGGATTTGTGTCTTGATGCGGTTCCAGCTTTCATCCATGCGCGGCGTGGCCATATCCATTCCCTCGAGTTGTTACGATGCGACCTGCGAATCGACCTCCCGGACTCTGTCGAACGCCAATCGGTGAGCCTCTATATATAGAAATCGGCCTCTCCGGGTTCCTCCATCGGCATGCCTCGCTATTTATTTGCCAAAGCTCCACACCCATGGCCCTCACCCCACCCGCAGCAGATCCGCCCACTGGGTGGTATAGCAGGGCGACTTTTCGGTGGAGCGGGACAGCCACTCTTTTTCGGTGCCGGTGGAGCCAAGGAAAACGACATCCCGGCCATATTTCTCGTTGATGCGATCCAGCGCCTGCATCAGGGCGGACTCCGCCTGCCGGCGATCACCCTCGAAGGCATCAAGTTGCAAAAATCGGTTATTCGAGAGCCCGGTGAGCACCACGCCGGCGCGCCGATAGGCGAAGCCGGGCCGCCAGATCCGGTCCAGCGCCTTGCCGGCGTACCGGATCAACAGCGGGGTGTACGCGGTCGACTCCGGCAACATCACGGCGTGGGAGTTGCTGTAGTGCGGCCCCTGGCCGAAGCTTTTGGTGGTGATATAGACGTGGAGCGTCGTGGCCTGCTGGCGCGCGCCGCGGAGGCGCTTGGCGGCGATGGCCGTATAGGTGGACACCGCCTCGCGGACTTTCTCGAGCGTCTCGAGCGGGACGCCGAATGAGCGCGAGCAGATCGTCTGCTGGCGGTCCGGCATCTCCTGTACCAGCTCCATACACGCCAGGCCCCGCAGCTCGTGCACGACCCGTAAGCCCACGACATTGAGCTTCTGCCGGATCAGCGCGTCGCGGGCGTACTTGAGGTCTTTCGCGGTGTGGATCCCCAGCGCGTTCAGCTTCGCCGCCCACTGCCCCCCGATCCCCCACACCTTCCGTACCTCCATGCCCTCCAGGAACGGATCGGCGCCGGCGCCCTCGGGCAGCCTCAGGCAGCCCTCGAAGCGAGGATCCAGCTTGACCATGCTGTTCGCCGCCTTGGCCAGCGTCTTTGTACCCGCAATCCCCACCGACACCGGAATCCGGGTATAGCGGTACACCTCCTGCTTGATGTGGGCGGGATCGACCCGGTCCGGCAGCATCAGAAAACTCTCGTCGATCGAGTATTTCTCGACATCCGGCGAGAACTGCCCCAGCGTCGTGTAAATCCGGTCCGATATGTCGCTGAACAGGGAGAAGTTGGAGGATTTGACGACCACGCCATGCCGGCGGATCGTTTCCTGGTGCTTAAACGCCGGCGCCCCCATCGGCAGCCCCAACGCCTTGGCCTCGTTCGACCGCGCGATCATGCAGCCGTCGTTGTTCGACAACACCACCACCGGTCGCCCCCGCAGCCGCGGCTCGTACACGCGCACGCAGCTGACGAAGAAGTTGTTGCAATCGACGAGAGCGAAAGGGATGGCGGGGCGCAAAGGGAAAGGAAAAAGGGAAAAGGAAAAAAACTATCACACCCGGAACGCTGAACCCGGAGCACGAATCACCAAGCTCGCGCCACCCCGGGAAATATATGTGTGAAGCATGTGTAATTTTTATGGCGAAACTATGACGCGGCGTTTCGGCGGCGTACGTTTCGGGTCACCCTGAGGTCATGTTCTGACGTACGGATCCCCCCGGCCGATAGATATGACACCCTACCTATGCGTTTTCAAACCCAGGCGCAGGACTACACCGATGAGCCGCTCAACCTGCACACCTTTCTTGTCAAGCGGCCAGCCGCCACGCAGTTTATCCGCGCCTCCAGCGATGCGATGGAGGGGGCCGGCATCCTCGCTGGCGCGCTGCTGGTGGTGGACCACTCCCTCAAACCTCGCACCGGCGACATCGTGGTCGCCACCGTACGAGGTGAGTTCATGCTCCGTACGCTCCGGAGCGAAAACGGCCTGGCCTCCCTGGTCGCCTCCCATTCCGACTACCCGGATGTAGCCCTGGGCGAGGACGACGAGATCTGGGGCGTGGTGGTCGCGGCCATCAATCGCTACCGGACGCGATGAGCCACATGATACCACCCGCATGGCAGCGGGCGTTGGGGCACGATGTATCGTGTCCTTACCAACGGCCGATACCCGGAGAAACCGCTTTCACGGGAGGATATCGTCATGAACATCAAACAGTTCGCCGTACTGGTCGCCGGCCTCACGCTCGCGCTCCTGATCATCCGCTACGAACCGATCCGCGGCGGCAACCCCTTCTACAACCCGGCGCAAAACAACATCGCGCAGTACCTGGGTAAAGCGGACTACAGGCCGCCGGCGGTTTCCCACGAGCTCAACTGGACGGCTGCGAGCATCGTGCTCATCGGGATGGTGGTGGCCATGCTGATCCTACGCACGCCCGCCACGCCGGCGCGCCACCACTCGACGGCGCCCGTCGGGCCGGGATAAGTCAGGCGGCGAGTTCGACGGTCGACAGGTAGCGGTAGCTGTTTTCCAGCGTCTCCTTCGGCGTTGCGGTGATGTCGTATTCAAGGTAAAAATGCTGAACGCCGGCCTTTTTAGCGGCGGACAGGATGCGGGGGAAGTCGAGCACGCCGGAGCCGGCGTCGGCGATGTACGGAAACAGCTCGATCCACTGCGGGGCGCTGCCGCCGTCGCCGGCGAAGCGGACCTGCTCTTTCATGTCCTTGAGGTGCATCAGCCGGTAATGTGCGGGATAGGCCTCCAGGTAGGCCACGGGGTCCACGCCGGCGGCCACTGTCCAGAAGATATCCATCTCGAGGGCGACGAGGTCCGGGTCGACCCGATCCAGCAGCACGTTCATCGGGATCTGACCCTCCATCTCGGCGAAGCCGTAGCCGTGGTTGTGATACAGCAGCTTGACGCCGGCTTCCTGCATGCGCGCGCCGATCGTATTAAACTCGTCGGCCATCCGCTTGTACGCGTCCAGGTTGGGGCGGTCGGGATCCGGGATGTTCGAGATGCCGGCGTACCGCTGGCCGATGACATTCGCGGCTTCGAGCATCGGGCCGAGGCTCTGACGGAGTGAAGGAAGATCGATGTGCATCGACGGCGAGGTCAGCCCGTGTTGATCGAGCAACGTCCGCACTTCCTGCGGCGTATGCCCAAAATACCCGGTTTTCGGGATGCCCAGCTGTTCGCCGATCGGATTCCAGTAGGCGTGCGCCTCGGGGACGCTGTAGGTGTAGGGCCCAAAAAATTCCAGCTCCTTGTACCCGATCCCGGCCAGCATGGCGAGCGTGCCGGCGAAGTCCTCGTTCAGCAACCGCGGGATGGTGAACAGCCCGAGCCCCACCCGATCCAGATGGGTCGTCGCGGGTGCGGCGGGGGGTACAGGGGGGGTTTCGGACTGGCACGCGGCGGCGACAGCCGCGGCGGCGCTCACGCTTAGAAACTGGCGACGGGTGTACATGGCGGTGCGTTCGATCGGGAAGATGATGAAGCCGAAATATAGAGGCGGCTTACCGAACGATCAACCGGACGCCCAGCCCCATGCACCGGCCGTGGATGGGGCCGTAGACATACGCCGTATCGAACCGGTCGCCAAACGGGTTTTGGGGGTCGATCAGCGGCGCGACTTGTGTATAATCCAATAGATTCTCAATGGCCGCATACACCTGCACCAGTCCGCCGGCCGGCAAGTCCAGATCCCGGGTCACTTGCAGGTTATGGACGCTGAATGTCGGCGAAAAAGCTGGCCGCTCGAACGGCGGGGCGTATTCGGGCAGCTTCATGGGTCCGGTCAGGTTCACCGTGTAATCGACGGCAAAGCCCAGCGGCAGCCGGTACGTGGCGTTGAGCACACCCTGAAAGTCAGGCGCGAATTCCAGCGGCGTTTTTTCGCCGGCCTCGGCCACAAACACATCCATCACCGTCCCGCCGACAGTGTAGGTCAGCGGAATGGCCGTCAGGCTCTGGGAGAGGGTGAGCGAAACGCCCCGCGTGGTCGCCGAGCCGTCGAGGTTCTCGTACACGATCAGCCCGGGGGTTGTGTAATCGGGCTCGATCTTGTTCGTGAAATACGTATAGAAACCTTCGAGGTCGATGGTGAGGGGGTTAGCGCCAAAAGGCGCGATGTGCTGCAGGCTGGCCACGCCGCTGACGGAGCGCTCCGGCCGCAGGTCTTCCAGGAGGACGGTGGCCCGCGCGCCCGAATACGCCGCGTGGTCCTCCGTGAAGAGGTTGACGACCCGGAAGCCAGTGCCGGCGTTGAGCCGGAGCGTGGTCCGCTCCAATGGCTCGAGCTTGAGGCTCAGGCGCGGAGAGGCGACGAAGCCGGCGTCCTTCTGGTAGTCCACCCGGAGCCCGCTCAACATGCGAACGGCGTCGCTCCACGCCGCCTCCTGCTGCACGAACAGACCGGGCACCACCCGGTCGTCCGGGCGATTTTCGACCAGCGCCCCGGCGTCGTCAAAGCGCCCCGTGGAGCCGGTGTTGTCGTCGTACCGCTGCACGCGCATGGCGGCACCGAGCAGCCAGGCATGTCGCTGGCCGCGCCGAATCGGGTAGAGGAGTTGCGTAAAACCGGTGGTCTGCCGCGCCTGGTAGCTGTCGCGGCCGTAATAACTGTCCTGATCGTGGTCGTTAAAGGCGAAATCCACCCGAATCCCCTGCGCCGGCTGGAGGTGATACGATCCGATCAGCTCGGCGCGTTGCGTCCGAATCGTCTCGCCATACAGCGTCGAGGAGCCGCGGAGCGCATCGGAAAACGCGTCGATGAAGCCGGCGGTACCGCCCATTCGGTCCTCGAAATAATACCGGGCCGACAGATCCAGACGCTTGAGGCCGTCCGCGCCGGCGAGGGCGCCCTTGCCAAACAGCGACACCCGTTTGGTGAGCGTCAGATCGGCGAAGTCGTCCCCGTTTTCGTCCAGGTAGCGGTTGTTGTAGAAGAGGGTACCCGAAAGCAAGGTCGACAGCCGGCCGCGTGAGGGCACGATCCCGATATCGGCCGCGTATTCGCCGTCGCTCGTGCCGAAGGTGTTGACCGACAGCCGGGGCGAGGACAGGGGGCTTTTGGTGATGATGTTGATCACGCCGCCCATCGCTTCGGACCCGTACAGCGTCGAAATCGGTCCTTTGATGATCTCCACCTGTTTGATGAGCGACGGACTGATGCCGTTTAGCCCGTAGACGGTCGCGAGGCTGCTCATGATCGGCATCCCGTCGATCAACACGGCCGTATAGGGACCGTCCATCCCATTGATGCGGATAGAGTTAGTCCCGCACACGGCGCAATCGACCTGCTGGTACAGCCCGTTCACATTCTCCAGCACCTCCATGATGTTGGCTGTAGGGATCTTCTCCAGATACCTCGGCGAGATCACCTCGACCTTGACGGGCGAGTCCTTCACGTAGGTCTCTACCAGCGTGCCGGTCACGACGATGGCGCCGGCCTCGATCGTCGCCTCCTCCATCTCGATCTCCACCGCTGTCGTACGCCCCGTGGCCACCGAGATGTCGCGCTCGATGGTCTCGAAGCCGACAGCCGAGGCGACCAGGCGGTAAACGCCTTCCTGCAGCGGCGCCAGACGAAACCGGCCCTCCAGATCGGCGGCGGTCCCCATTGTGGTGCCCCGCACGCCGATGTTCGCAAACGGGACGGGCTTCCCGCCGGCCAGCACGCGTCCTTCGATGGCCGGCTGCGCCACGACAACCGATGCCTCGATCATCAGGGCCAGCCCCAGAAGCAGTCCTCTCCCTACCCCGTGCCTAAGTGTATACATCGTCGTGTCCCCCAGTAATCCAGAAACCAGTAATCCAGCAGAAATGGCCCCTCAGGGCCGTCCGCCGGCCTGCTCGACGTAGGCCTCGAACCTCGCGTGTCGATAGGCCCCGGTCGCTACATACGCCAGCAAAAGCGCAAAACCCCGCGTGTCCGTATAGCCCGAGGTACGCGTGATGACGCCTCCGCCCGGCTCCAGGAAGATGAATGTCGGCGTGGCGTTGGCGCCCAGCCGGTGCGCCCACTCGGCCGGCGACAGCGCGACGTCGTCAATGACCAGACGGCTTTCGCTGTCGTCCAGGTCCAACCGGGCCCGTGCGAAGCGATCCAGTAACGGGGCCACGTGCGGGAATACCTCGCGCTCCATCTTGAGGCACGGCCCACATCCCGGAGCGTGCACGTATACCAGCACCGGCATCGTCGCGCCGGCCGCCGCGCGCGACGCCTCGTCCAGACGTGCCCAGGATGGCTGCGCCCACGCGTCGCTACTACGTGCAACGAGGAGTATGAGCAGAGCCACCAGGACGAAGCGATTCATATCGGACTAAGTATTTTTTTAGTCAAGACTAAATCTGCAATGCGCCGGAATCCTGGTAGTTCCCGGAGGAGGCGGATTGGGCGGAATTGAGAAAAGTCAGGTAAAGTTGAATCGGTCAAAAAAGCATTGCCATCTCGCCCGGAGACGCCGGCATGCCGGCGCTGTCGCCTTCGGTCGGAATGACAGGGGGTTTATTCAAAAACACCACTCGGCGCCATCCCGACACCCCTCCTACCCTTGTTACTCGCTACGCAATCATCGCCGTGGCCTCTGGCGCCACGACGTGATCGATGGCGGTCACCGGGCAGATGGCTTCGCACCGCATACACGCGATGTCGCACGGTTCATCGACCGCGATGGTGTCGAACGGCGTGATGAATCCCGGGGGATGGGGGCAGACGGCGACACAGGCGCCGCAGCGGATGCAGCTGTTCCAGTTGACCTGGAAGACGACAGGCTCGGCCATGGCTACACCTTCTTGAATGCGGAGTCGGGATGGAAGTAGCTGGCGAGGGCGTCGTACAACTGGCGGTCCTGCACGGCGGGGTCCTTATCCCGAAAGATAGCCCGTTTGATAGCGTAGATCCGCCACAACGCGTCCCCCATTTCACCCAGCCACCGTTCGTGGTAGCCGGCGAGGGCGTCCGCGTCGGTGGGCCGGCCGGCGCCGAGGTGTTCCGCCAGAAACGAGCCGGCGATGACGCCGCCGCGGAGCGCCGTGTGGATGCCGCCGCCCGTGATCGGATTGACGTGCCGCGCCGCGTCGCCGACGAGCAGCAGGTTGTCGGCATACGGCTGTTTGAGCGGGGCCGCGAGCGGCACGCCGCCGCCCTGGATTTCGAGGATGCGGGCGTTACGAAACCGCTCCGCCATAAACGACGCGCGCATGAATCGCTGGAGATGTGTTTTTGCGTCGCGGTCGGTAGCGGACCGGATGACGCCGAGGCCGATTTCCGCGTACCCGCCTCCTTTCGGAAACACCCACGCGTAGCCGCCCGGGGCGCATCCGTGGCCGGTTACGATTTCGAGCAGGCCGTCCGTCGCCACCCCATCCACCACATACTGGAGACAGGAGGCGAGTTCGCTGAGGCGGATGTCCGTGCGCAGGCCGGCCCACTTTCCGATCTGGGACATTAGGCCATCCGCCGCGACGACGACGCGGGCGTGGACAGTGACGGGTTCGCCGAAGCGCCGCAGGTCGAGCGCGACGCGCCCCTCGCCGGCGGGGCGAAAGCCGGCGGCTTCCGTCTTGAGCCACACCGTGACGCCGGCGCGTTCGGCGAGCGTCATGCCATAACGGTCGAATCGCCGTCGATCCACGACATACCCGAGCGGTCGGTGCCCGTAGTCATCTGGCTTGAGATGGCGGTAGTCGAGCCGCGTCTGCCGGCCGTCGGAATCGTACACGGCGAAGCCGTAGATCGGGCAGACGACGAATTCGTCCTCGGGTGCGATGTCCGCATCCGCCAGGGCATGTGCGCTGACGGCGCCCGAGCACTGGATGGGGGCGCCGAGTTCCTGGCGCTTGTCGACCAGCAGGACGCGCAGTCCGCCCACCGCAGCGTAACGCGCCGTCGAGGCGCCGGCCGGCCCCGACCCGATCACCACCACGTCGAAGTCGAAAGGCGTTTCGCGTTGCACGTTGACTCGTTTAACGAATGGTATACATCACTCCCCACCCTTCGACTCCCTCGGCTTCGCCGATGTCGCCCAGGGCAAGTACTCCCCACACCCCTCCTCATACCTACGCGGGATCGATTCACAATGTCCATCCTTCCCGGTAGGGCGCCTCGATCATCGCATTAGCCATCTCGTCGTTGGTGAAGCGGGCCTGTCGCGAATCCCATTGGAGGGACCGCCCGGTCTGGAGCGCGATATTCCCCAGGAGGACGATCTCCGTCAGCGGCGCGCCCCATTCGAAGCGACACGGCGCCGGCTCACCGCCCTTGCAAGCCGCGACCCATTCGTTGTAGTGGCCGATCGAGGGCGCGAGCGTCTGGGGAGGCGGCTGGTAGTGGGCCATCTCGGAATCAGGAAGCAGGCGAGGGTTCTGCCCGGTGAAGCCGCACAGGATCTTCCCTTTTTCGCCTTCGAACAGGATGCCGTCGCCGGCGAGTTCTTGCATCGGAGAGAGTTCGTGCGGGCGTGCCGGTTTCAGCCCGCCGTCGTACCAGGTGAGGCGGACGGGCGGTTTTTCGCCCCGGACCGGGAAATCGTAGTGGACGGTGGAGGCTGCGGGGAAGGTCTCGCCGAGCATCTTGGTGGAGCTGGCGTGTACGGCGGTGGGGGCGCTGAGTTCGAGGGCCCGGAAGACCGGGTCGAAGCTATGGCATCCCATGTCGCCGAGCGCGCCGGTGCCAAAGTCGAGCCATCCCCGGAAGCGGAAGGGGTGGTAGGCTTCGTGGTAGGGACGGTAGGACGCCGGCCCGAGCCACAGGTCCCAGTCGAGCCCTGGCGGCACGGCCATCGTCTCCGCCGGGCGGGTGATGCCCTGGGGCCAGATGGGTCGGTCCGACCAGATATGGACAGCATGGATGCCACCGATGGCGCCGGCGCCGATCATCTCGCGCAGCCGGCGAGGGCCTTCTTCGGCCTGGCCCTGGGTGCTCATCTGCGTAGCCACGCCGGCGGTCCGGGTGGCCTCGAGCAGACGTCGGCTTTCGTGGATGGTCCGGGTGAGTGGTTTGGCGCAGTAGACGTGTTTGCCGCGCTGCAACGCAGCGAGTGCGATGACGGCGTGTGTGTGGTCCGGCGTACCGATCACCACGGCGTCGATGCCCGTCTCCTGGTCGAACATCCGTCGAAAATCCGTATACGTTTTTGCGGCCGGGTACGTCGCGTAGACGGGGGCGGCGAACGTGGGGTCCACATCACACAGGACGGCGATGTTCTCGGTCGCGACGTTTTCCAGGTAGACGCGGCCCATCCCGCCGACGCCGACGCCGGCGATCACAAGGAGGTCGCTAGGGGCGACGAACCCAGGGCCACCGAGGACGTGCCGGGGCAAGATGGAGACCGTGGCGGCTGTGGCGGCGACCGTTTGAAGGAAATGACGGCGATTGAGCGAACGAGGCGTTTTCATGGCGGCGATCCGGTGAGAGGGTTGGGACGCCTAAGTATGAGATACCGCCGGCGAAAAAGCAACGGCATAAAAAAACCCGAAGGGTCTTTGAGACCCTTCGGGTTTGTTAACGCATGGACGGTAGTGCTCAGGACAACGTGCCGCGGCAGAACGCCACGCACTTGGCCATTTCTGTGAGCACATCGCTATCGGCCGGCACGTCGTATTCCAGTTCGATCATCGCGGTGATCGGGTACTGCTCGTCGCGCAGCAGGCGGAGCACTTCGCCGATCGGCGTATCTCCCTGGCCCCACGGCAGGTTCGCGCCGCCGTTGGCCGCCGTCTGGCGGTCCTTTACGTGGAGGTGCGATATGCGATCGTGGTATTTGCGGATGATCGGGATGGGCGAGGTGCCCAGGCCGGCGACATAGTGGCCGATATCCAGGTTCAGCATGCTGTACTTCGAGGTGGAGAGCGGCTTGTCGAACGTAAAGCCCTCCTCGGCCACCTGGGTATGGTTGTGCATGCCGATAAGCATCTGGTGCTTCGTCGCAAAGGGCCCCATGCGGGCGGCGGCGTCATCCGAGATTTCGAACGAGATGCCGCGGGCGCCGACGGCCTTTGCGGCGCGGAAGGCGTAGTCGATCTCGGCATCCGACCAGCGGGGGTCGCCGAGTTTGAGGATGTCGATCTCGATGCCGTTGTCGCGGTACATCTTCCCGAGTTCCTCGAACTTCGCCATGCCGGCCGTTTTACGCCAGGCGGCCGCTTCTTTGTCGTGCGCCTCGCGGGCCTTCTGGAATTCGGCGCGCTCCGCATCCGTCATCCGGGTGCCGACACGCGACCAGCTGGGCGCCTTGGGGCCGCCGGCAAATTCCTCGGCGGGGCCGCCCATCAGTTCCGTCGTGTCCATCCCGGCTTTTTTGAGGTAACCGAGCAGTTCCTCGGCACTACTCGGCAGGGCGCGAAAGCTGTAGGTGATGGCGCCAATCTTGACGCCGGCGGCTTTCTTGAGGATGGCGGGAGCGCTACCGCGCACCGAACCAGGCCAGAGGGAATAGGCCGCCGCGGCGGTCGCCGCGGTGCCAAGGAAATGACGGCGGGAGAGACGTGACGATGCCTCGTCGACGGTGCGTGAACGGTTGCTCATCGTAAATTACCTCGGGTTTCGGGAAAAAGATCGTCCGAGCAATGTACGCCAAATTCACAATTCCGCCAGTGGAAGCGACGCCGGCATTTGTTAATTCTGGGCCCTGAACCGATCCTTCGCCCCGATGCTTACCCATCTCCGCCGCTTTTCCCGGGAACCTGCCTTCATTCGTATCGGCGTTGTGTTCGCCATCCACGCCATCCTCTTTGCGTTCTGGGTGACGCGTATCCCGGAGATCAAAGCCGCCCTGAATCTGAGCGAGGGAGCGCTCGGCGTTGCCCTGTTTTTTCTGCCTCTGGGTGCGCTGGTGGCGATGCTCAGTGTCTCCTGGCTGACCCATCGTTTTGGCGTGGGGGCCGTGACGATCTGGACGACGACCGCCATGATCATCAGCATGATCCTCCCTTTCCTGGCGCCGAACGCTGTGACGCTGGGCGCGTACCTGTTTGTGGTGGGCGTGACCGGAGGGGCGATGGATATCTCGATGAACGCGCTGGTGGCCACGCTGGAGCGAAGCCACCAGACGGTCATCATGTCCACCTGCCATGGTTTTTTCAGCCTGGGGGGCATGATTGGCGCCCTCCTTGGCAGCGCGCTAATTGCGGCGGAGGTGGCGGCCCTGCCCCAGATGGCCGCCGGCATCGCCCTCATGTTATTCGTAACCCACCGCTGGCTGCGCCCCATGCTGAGCCCGATTCGGGAAACAGCCGGCGAAGGCGGCGCAGCCTTCGCCCTGCCCGGCAGGGCCCTGCTCGCGCTTTCGGTCATCGCGTTCTGCTCGATGCAGGGCGAGGGCATCATCGCGGACTGGAGCGCGGTCTTCCTGGAAGACCTGCCGGATTCCAGGCCGTTCATGTGGGGCCTCGGCTACGCCGGCTTCTCCCTCACGATGACGCTGGGGCGATTCTCCGGGGATCAGTTGATCCAGCAGCGGGGCGCGCGCGCCGTGCTGCTCGGCGCCTTCGGCATCGTCACGGCCGGGCTGGCGCTGACCATCAGCGGCAATGCCTGGATGGGCATCGCCGGCTTTACCGTCGCTGGCCTGGGATATGCGCTGCTGGTGCCGATCGTGTTCAGCGAAGCCGCCAAAAAGCCCGGCGTGCGGCCTTCGCAGGGCATCGCCGGCGTCGCCACGGTGGGGTACACGGGGTTTTTGTTGGGGCCGGTCGTGATGGGCGGCATCGCCCACGTCGCCTCGCTCACGGTGGGGTTCGGGTATCTCATCGGGCTGTCGGCGCTCGGGTGGTTGGTAGCGGCGAGGGCGGTGAAGCGGCCCTGAAAGGCCACAACCGCCCGGCCACCCATCCATCAATCCCGAAACATCTCCAGCGCCGCGAAGCCCATACCGAGGGCGCCCGCGGAGTCGCCGGCGGTGGCCCACTCGAAGCGGGTGGTCACGGTCTCGTCGATTGGGCTCGTCACGTAGATCGGCCAGGCGCGCTCTTTAAATCCTTCCATCACCCAACCCATGTACCGGTCCCGGAAGGACGCCTCGGCGAGACCGCCGCCGACGACCACAAGCCCCGGATCAAACACGCGCACCAGATCCGCAATGGCATACCCGAAGATAAAGCCCTGCTGTTTAAAGAGTTGGATGGCGAGGGCGTCGTCCTTATCCGCATAATTCCGCAGCTTGAAAGCCTTATCCTCGATCGACATCGCGGGATCGTTCAGCGGGTGGCCGGCCCACTGCGGCTTGGCCAGTTCGAGCCGCAGCCGCCGGCGCAGCGCCACCAGCGACACCCAGGCCTCGACACATCCCGTCCAGCCGCACGAGCACGGCGGTAGCGCGCCGTCGTCCTCAAGGAACGGCGCGGAGATGTGGCCAACTTCCAGGGCGAGGCCGTTCGCGCCTTCGTAGATCTTCCCACCCGACGTGACGAGCCCGCCGGCGAGCCCGGTGCCGGGGGCGACATAGAGCAGGCTGCCGAGGTGTTTCCGCCGGACCATGTACTCGCCGAGGGCGGCCGCATTGCCGTCGTTCGTGACGTACACGGGCATGCCGGCGCGCTCGGAGAAGATGTTCTGGATGTTCTTCCCGACCCAGTCCTGCGCCAGGTTGGCGCGCGCCCAGATAACGCCGCCGCTGTTGGCGGCCGGCACGTCGATGCCGGCGGCGCGGATCGTGTCTCGCGTCGTGCCGGCGCTGGCGGCCAGGCGGAGGAGTGCCTCGTTAAGCTGTACGATCGTCGCCTCATACCCCACGGCCACCCGACTCGGCACCTCCACGAAGTCACTGGCCTGCTCCCCGTTGAGGTTGACGAGCACCGACTTGATGGTGGTGCCCCCGATGTCCAATCCGGCATAAAAACGATCTGTAGATGTCCCCATGATGTCCGATAGACTGTTTGCGCGAGCCAGGATGTCGCCGGCTCTGTTGACGCCCGAAACTACTGCGATTCGGGCAATTCCCAAAAGAACGACATGAAGTTTAATCGCCGGGGATTATCGGTAGGGCAGCGCCATGGTAAACGTGGCTCCTTCTCCTTCTCTGCTTTCCACGGTCAGCGCGCCGTTGTGGCCACGGGTTACGATTTCGAAGCTCAGCGACAGACCGAGGCCCGTGCCGGCGCCCGCCGGCCGCGTCGTAAAAAAGGGGCCAAAGATCTTCTGGTGGAGCGCTGCCGGAATGCCGACCCCGTTATCCTCAATGTGGATATCCACCCGCTCTTCCCGATAGATCGTCCGAACGCGCACGAGCGGGCGGTAGTCCGCCATCGCGGTCGCGCGCCGATCGCGCACGGCATAAAAGGCGTTGCTCAGCAGGTTGACCAGTGCGCGGGATAACTCGAGCGGCGTGATCTCGAGGTCCTGCACCCCCTCATCGTAGTCGCGTTCGAGCGTCAGATCAAACTCGGGAAATTCGGCCATCAGGCTGTGGTGGGCGTGGGTCACATACTCATCGACAAACCGGTTTACGGCCACCACCCGCCGCTCGGCGCTCGTGGCCTGGGTGTGCTCGATCATGCTCCGCACGATCTGGTCGACACGGTCCCCGTGTTGCTTTATCTTGCGCGCGTTGAGCTGGATATTTTCGGCCATGTCGCTCAGTTCTGTGCGCGCCTCGGCCACCGACTGGCCACCGTTTTTCTGGAGGTAGTCCCGCAGTTCGTCGGCGTATTCGGCGGACAGGCCGGCGAAGTTCATCACGAAGTTGAGGGGGTTTTTGATCTCGTGCGCAATGCCGGCCGTCAGCTTGCCGAGGGACGCCATCTTTTCGGCCTGGACGAGCTGGGCCTGGGTGGCTTTGAGGTGATGATACGCCTCTTCCAGCGCGCGGGCCTTTTCGAGTTCGAGTTGATGGCGCTCGACATCGGCCTGAAGGACACGCGCCTGCAACTCGGCCGCCTCCGCCCGTAACCGTTCTTTCTCGATCTCCAGCCGTTCGCGCTCCTGCCGGATGAGCCGTTTGCGCTGAAATCGGCCCAGCGCCACCACACCCACGACCAACACGACAGCGTAGCCGATAAGCGCCCACCACCGTAGCCACCACGCCGGCCGCACGGTAAACGCATACCGCATGGGCTCGGTCGTCCACGCGCCCTTCCCATCGCCGGCCAGCACCTCGAAGGTATACTGGCGGGACCGCCCGTAGGCCGGCAGGTTGGTGTACCGGATCTTGGTGTCGGATTTTTCGGCGGACCACTCGGCGTCGTATCCGGCGAGGCGGGTCTTGAAGATCACCCGCGTCTCGTCGTAAAACCCCAGGCCGGCGTATTCGATGTTGATGTCGTTGTTGCCCTGCTCGTCCTCTACGTACGACACCTGGTTGATCGCCAGAAGCGGCGCCACCACATCGCGGCGATCCGCCTCCGGGCGGTAGATGGTCAGGCCGTTCGGCGAACCGTAGTACACCACGCCCCCTTCCCCTACGCGCACGGAGCCCCGCGTCCAGGCTTCGTTGTCGAGCAGGCCGTCGTGGTTCGTCACCAGCCGGCGAACGACGCGGGCCGCCGGGTCGATCTCGGCGAGGCCGCCGTTCGATCCCACCCAGATGGACGACGATGCCGGCGCATACGCCATGCTGATCGCATTGTCCGCCCCCAGGCCGTCGCGCGTGGTCAGTTGCGTCGTCGCTCGCAACGGCGTCCCTTCCAGCGCCAGCACGCCCTGGGGCGTTCCCACCCACAATACGCCCGCGAGCCACACCATCGACTCGATTTTGCGCAAGGGGATGACCAGCCCCTCGGGCGATGCGGGCTCGAAAATCGGCGCCTGGATCTCGTATCCAAACACCCCCTGCCGGCCTCCTAAATGGAACGGGACCGCCGTTTTCGCCATCGCTTCCAGTCCGTCGCGCGTGAGCGGCGAGACACTCCGGTAGAGCCCTTCATCCAGGGTTCCCACCCAGACGTAGCCGGCGTCGTCTACTTCAACCACATGGTATCCGGTGGATGGCAGCCCGGAGGCGGACCGGAATACGAACCACGCGTTGTCGATCAAACCGTACACGCTGCGATAGCCGGGCAGCCACACGCCCTCCACGGCGCTCGTGTCGCGCTCGCTGACGGGGAGTGGCCGGACCGTGGCGCTGTACATACTGGTGCCCCGGTAACCGGCGACGCGGAGCGGGGCGCCCGCGAAGTTCAGCCGGCGCTCCACCTCCGGGGCCGGCAAGGGGCGGGTGCTGCCGGAGAACGACAGCCCGTTGATCCCGAAGGCCGTCCCCATCCACAGCCGGCCGGCCGCGTCGCGCACCAGGGCGTCCACTTCATTGCCACGCAACCCGTTCTTCTCCCCCAGCGTGATCGACGAAAAATCGCGCCGGACACACGTCGCCCCACCCTCCAGGCTCCCGACCCACAACCAGCAGCCATCAACGGCCTCGTCGCCTTCGATGACGGTGGTGACGGTGCGCGCCGGAAGGATCGGCTCGCGAGACGTGTGCACACGGGAGGTGAGATGAGTGAAGGCCGCGAAGTTGGCGCGGAGTTTCGAAACGCCGCCCGACTGCGCGAACCACAGATTGCCCTCTCGGTCCTCCAGGATGTCGTGTAAGTTGAGACTCAACAGGCCGTGCTCGACGGCTACGGGGGGCAGCGGCGTCAGCGCCGGCAGCCGGAAACGCGCCACACCGACGCCTTCGCTCCCCACCCAGAGGACGCTGTCTCGCGAGGCCTCGATGCTGACCACGTAACCTCCGACGGGTTCTCCGACCGGCGCAAACGCATCGAGGTCGGCCGACCAACGGAGCAATCGACCATCGCTGCTACCGGCCCACAGGTCGCCCCGCTCGTCTTCGTACAACACATTGAGATGGGCGTCTCCGGCGGACGCCATCGGTGCGATCACCCGAAATTCCGTGGCGCGATCGTCGGCGAACACAAGGGTATACCCCTGGCTGAGGCTCACCCACACCGTGCCATCCCTACGCGCCGCAATGGCGTGCACCGTGCGCGGCACATCCTCTCCTTCCAGGGCGGTCGACAGGGTATCCGCCACCACCGCATCGGGGCCGGCCAGGCGGTACCGCACGACGCCGGCGCCGAGTGTCCCCACCCAGATCCCCCCCGACCCATCCACCGCGATCCCATTCTGATTGACGGCCGCAGCGACGAGGGGCGTGGCGCCCAGGGAGTCGGCAAAGTGAAGCGGCAGGCCGGCCGTGTAGGCCGCGAGCGGGCGCTCGGAGACCACTACGCCGGCGTCGGACGACACCCAGAGCCGGCCCATGCCGTCCTCCACCATGTTGCGCACGTCCAGGTCCCGCAGCCCGTCATCCCGGCCGTAGGTGAGGAACGTGCGGCCGTCGTAGCGCACCAGACCGGACGTGAACACGGCCATCCACAGAAAACCTGTCCGGCTCTGGTAGACGCGATAGACCTCGGCCGACGGCAGCGGGTTGTAGTCGCTCTCGGGCGTATAATGGACAAACGGCAGTTCCTGCGCCGCGACGTGGTGTGCGGACACCAGCAGGATCGCGACGATCAGTGCGGCTGGCAGCAGCCGGCCTAGGCGCAGGAAGGGGGAACGACGCATCGCCATGATTTCCGGTTGGAAATGAAACCGTCCGAAATGTACAAACAATCCGGATGACGTCGCGCCGCTCGCCGCCTACTCGTTCGTTTTCCCACCGCCGCCGTTGATCGCGTTGAACACCGTGGCGGCCTCGGTGAGCGTGGCCGGCACCGCCGTGGCGGCGGACGTTCCGACGGTGGAGTCGTTG
Organism: Rhodothermales bacterium; assembly: GCA_034439735.1. NCBI lineage: Bacteria > Pseudomonadati > Rhodothermota > Rhodothermia > Rhodothermales > Rhodothermales bacterium. The sequence goes on from JAWXAX010000261.1 coordinate 39,051, forward strand.
GTAATGAGCAGCGTCTCGCCCCATGCGATCAGGGCATCCTCGAGCCCTTCGGCTCCCGTCACCCCGAGGCCCCGGACCGTGTTGAGCTGAGTGGCGAGGAGCTCCTCGCGCAGCTCGTACCACTCGCCAGCGTCGGGTTTGTGCTTCAGGTAGTCGAGCGCCACTTCTAGCCGATCCTCCGTGCCGAACTGGTACCACTCCGGCAGGTAAATCGTCTCGATGACATCGAGATACCCGAGCAGCGTCGCGGCGTCGATCTCATCCGGCTCACCTTTGAGGGCGCCTTCGAGCTGCGCCTTCCAGTATTTGACCGTCTCCCCGGTTGTAACCAATTCACCAGAGATGATGTCCTCGACGATGTCGGTGGGCACGGGCGTAAAGCCAAAGACGACCCCCTCCGCATCCGGCCCGAGGGTAACGCCCTGGCTCGGGTCGTCGGTGTTGACGCCGGTGTGGACAAAAAAGGCGAATAGGGTTTCGTTGAAGTCGTCCTCGTTGGTGGAGGACGGGATACGAACCGTGTAGTCGCCAGCCGGAAGTGCCTCGAACCGGTAGGCCCCGGTAGCGTCCGTCGCCGCGGAGAGGGTGTCGCCGGCCGGGAAAGCGAGGAGCACGGTCACGTCAGCCAGGGGCGCCTCGATGTCGTCCTTCACGCCATCCGTATCGGTATCCTCGAATACGAGACCGGAGATGGTATAGCGATCGGCGTCCTTGCACGGCCCGGGCAGCGGGCCGGCCTCGACCGACCGCTGGGATTCCGGCCCGCCCTGGACGGCGACGCGGATCGATCCTTCCACCACATTCCCGGGGAACGTGACGCTGTACGCCGCCGAGGCGTCGATGCCGACGAACGCATGCCACTTGATGCCGAAGATGCCGGTAATCCGATCGATCCCGGTGTTGGCGCCCTTTGGAGGTGAGTAGGATGCCAGTTCCGGCGCGCATTCGGGCAGTTCGATGGAGAAGTGGCTCAGCGCCGGCGCGACGCCCGTGCCCGTCACCCGGTACGAAAATGTCGTTTGATCGCTTGAGGCGTCGTACGAGCGCCCTTCATAGAGGACGACATAGTGGTTCAGCGTTACACTGGATGTGTTTGTCGAAGCCGCGACACTCAGTGCCTCGGGACTCGTCTCTTCGAGCGCCGAGTCGCAGCCGGCGAAGGCAAGCGTAGTTACGGCCAGAAGAAAAATAGACGCGCGGATGAGCGATGGGATCGTCATGATGTCGTCGGGTTAAGCCTGTGGGTCAAACAACATACAACCGGGGGACGACCGAGTCTACGTCCTACAGGATATCACATGCCCGCCGGGCCGGCAAAAGAGAAATGGCGTATCAGGGAAGGGTTTACGGTTCAAGGTTTATGGCTTAGTGGACAGACCTTGCGCATTAAACCCCGAACCTTCAACTCTTTCTCACGTCGGCGAGAGCGTTTCCATGAGCTCGATAGCGCTATCCGTCGTCGGGTGTTCTTCGAGGACGAGGCCCACGTCGGGGCAGAACACGCTCGTGGTCCGCATCCCCTCGAAAGTGGGCGTCGTCTCCCTCGTACGGATACATCCGGAGTAATCGCCGGCGCGGACGGAAACGGCGACATCAATCGCCAGCACCTCGCCGTGACCGGCCGGGGCATCGTCCGCGA
>JAWXAX010000262.1 GCA_034439735.1 Rhodothermales bacterium
ACTTTTTCACTTTTTCACTTCGCACCTTCGTGCATCCACCATCCCACCACCGCACCACACTCCGCTTCCCCGATCTAGCCCAGGAAGCCGGCTTCCTGGCCGACTACGCCCGACAGTCGCTGGCAACGGTGCGGGCGGCGATCCTGTTGGGGACGTTTGTGTATGGGCCGTTGTTCGGGTACCTGGACTGGATCCAGCAATCCAATGCCATGTGGGGGATCTGGGGGATCCGCGCCGGCACCTGCGTCCTGGCTGCCGGGGTCTATCTTGCGTCCTACCAACCGTTTTTCATCCGCTGGATGCAGGAAATTCTGAGCGCCACGATTTTCCTCGCCGGCGTGGGATTGATGGCGATGATCCTGCTGGACACCTCGCCACGGGCCTACATCGACGGCCCCGTTTTGCTCGTACTCCCCGGCTATGTGCTCATGCGGATCCGGCTTGTATATGCTTCGGCGGTCGGGTTATCCCTGCTGCTGGTCTATGTCCTCATCATCTACCTGAAAGAAGACCTGCCCTTCGACACCCGCGTCGGCAGCGTGTTATTCCTGTTCGCGGCCAACCTGATCGGGATGACGGCCGGCTACGCCATGGAGACCTACGCGCGGCGGGATTTCTGGCAAAAGCGCGTGATCGATGCCGAGCGGCGGGCGAAAGAGGAGCTACTGGACGTCCGCACCCGCTTCTTCTCCAACATCTCCCACGAAATTCGCACCCCGCTGACGCTCATTCTGGGGCCGCTGGACGATCTGATGGCCGGCGGCGGTCTGCCCGAGCCGGCGCGGGTGTCGCTGGATTTGATGCGACGCAACGGACGCCGGCTGCTCGGCCTCATCAACCAGTTGCTGGACCTCTCCCGCCTCGACGCCGGCCGGATGCCCGTCCGAACCCGCGAGGCCGACCTCGCCACCTTCCTGCATGACCTGTGCCTCCGGTTCGCCCCCCTCGCCGAGCGGAAGGGCATCGCGCTGTCGTTTGAGTCCGCCGAGGCCACGCTGCCGGCCGTCTTCGACGCCGAGAAGCTGGAGGTCATCGCCTCCAACTTGCTCGCCAACGCGCTCCAATACACCCCGGCCGGAGGCGTCGTCCGACTTTCTATGACAGTGGATGCGGAGGATCGGGTGCGGCTTGTGGTGCGGGACTCCGGCGCCGGCATCCCCGCCGGCGAACTGCCGCACATCTTCGATCGATTCCACCGCGTCGAGCAGGCCTCGGCCGCACACCCGGGCGCCGGCATTGGACTCTCCCTCACGCGGGCGCTTGTCGAGCGGATGGGCGGGACGATCGAGGCCGAAAGTACGGTTGGGTTCGGGAGCGTCTTCACCGTCCGCATCCCCCGGCGGGTTGCCGGCGAACCCGAGACGCGAGAATCTGATTATTTCTTGCATCACGATGCCGAGGTGGAGGCGGCTGCCGAACACAATGCGCCGGCCGGAACGCTGGGCGTCGCGCTGGTGGTGGAGGACAACGCCGACATACGCGCCTACATCCGCCGCAGCCTCGAAGCGGACTGGGCGGTTTCGGAGGCAGCCGACGGCAGGGCCGGCCTGGAAGCCGCGAATCGCCTCGTGCCGGATGTCATCGTCACCGACCTCATGATGCCGGGCCTCGACGGGATGGACCTGTGCCGCACGATCCGCGAAGACGACGCCCTGGATCACATCCCCATCCTCGCCCTCACCGCCCGCGCCGACGTCGCCAGCGAACGCGCCGGCCTGGAGGCCGGCTTCGACGACTACCTCGTAAAACCCTTCGACGGAGCCACCCTCGCGGCGCGGGTGCGCGCCGTCGTGGAGCGGTATCGCCGGCTCCAGGCCATCTACAGCGAACACATCACCGTCGGGCCGGCGCGGACCCTTGTGCAATCGGCGGAGCGGGCGTTCCTGGAGCGTTGGCAGGGCCTGTTGGAGGAACGAATGGGTGAGGCCCATCTCAGCGTGGGCGATCTGGCGGATGCGATGGGGATGAGCGTGCGGCAGCTCCAGCGTAAGATCACCCAACTGACCGGTACATCGCCCAATACAGCGTTGCGGGATTTTCGGCTGGAGTGGGCGCGACAGCGGCTGACGCAAGGGGCCGGCACAGTGTCGGAGGTCGCTTATGCCGTGGGATTCACCTCGGCGTCGTATTTTACGAAGTGTTACCGCGAACGCTTCGGCGCGGCGCCGACGTTGGAGGGATGACCTGGCGTGATTCCGTCGTCATCCCCCGACCTGATCGGGGGAAAGACGAAACGCGGGAAAGACGAAACGTGGGAAATGCGATAGAAACAGCCCTTAATACGTATCAACCCTTACTCACATGCACCCATCCCATCTCCCCGCAGTCCTCTGGATAACCCTCATCCTCTTCCTCGCCGGCTGCCAGTCCACCCCCGAGCCCGAAGCCCGCTGGTGGCGCGGCAACCTGCACACCCATTCGCTCTGGAGCGATGGAGACGACTATCCAGAGATGATCGTGGGGTGGTATGTCGCGAACGGGTACGACTTTGTGGCCCTTTCCGAACACAACGTGATCGCCCAGGGGGAGCGGTGGAGCGAGGTGGACGAGAATCGGGGCGGCCGGCCGGCGTTTGATCGGTATCTGGATGAATTTGGGGAGGGATGGGTCGACCAGCGTGTCTCCGGCGATACGTTATTCGTGCGGCTGCGCACGCTCGATGAATTCCGCCCGCTGTTCGAGGCGCCCGACAGTTTCCTGGTGATCACCGCCGAGGAGCTGACCGACGGGTTCGGAGGGAAGCCGGTACACATCAACGTGACCAACATTCAGGACTTCATCCCGCCGCAGCGGGGAGGGTCACTACGCCAGACGATGCAGAATAACGTCGACGCCGTGCTGCGTCAGCGCGATTCGACGGGGGTGCCGATGTTTCCCCACATCAACCACCCCAACTTTGGCTGGGCGATGACGGCGGAGGATCTGCTGACGCTGCGGGGCGAGCGGTTTTTTGAGGTCTATAACGGCCATCCGATGGTGCATAACGAGGGCGATTCCCTCCGCCCCGGCACCGAGCGCATGTGGGACATCATCAACACCCGCCGACTGCTCAACGGAGACCCGATCCTGCTGGGGCTGGCCGTGGACGACAGCCACAACTACCTGGAGATGGGTCCCGCCCAGAGCAACGCCGGCCGCGGCTGGGTGATGGTGCGGGCCGATACCCTTTCCGCCGTGGCGCTCGTGACCGCCCTGGAGGCCGGCGACTTCTACGGCACCACCGGCGTGGAGCTTGCGGACGTCCGCTCCGACGCCTCCGGTCTGTCGCTGGAGATCCGCCCCGAGCCCGGAGTCACCTACACCACCACCTTTTACGGCACCCTCGCCGCCCACGACACCACCAGCACCCCCGTGCAGCTGCCGGACGGCGCGTACGTGAGCCGGCACTACAGCGAGGACGTCGGCCAGGTGCTGGCCACATCGGATGAGTTGAATCCGCGGTACGATTTCACCGGGGCCGAGTTGTACGTCCGGGCGAAGGTGGTGTCGTCGAAGCCGAAGGAGAATCCGTACCGGGAAGGAGAGATGGAGACGGCGTGGACGCAGCCGGCGGTGCGGTGAGCGTTTGATCGTTCAGAAACCGTTGAGATTTTCTGTTCTCCCAATTTCGAGCGGCAGTTCTTTGCCTTATAGCCTCGAATTTCTGGGATCGTCTTCCTCGCGAAAGCGGGGATCCATGCAAATCTGTATGAATGGCTTGGATCCCCAATCAAGTTGGGGACGACGAGAGGAGAGCAAAAGCAAGATCTCAATAGTTTCTGAACGTTTCTCCGTTTACGTGTACGGACGAGATCAGGGGATCCCAACTTCGTCGAGGACCTGCACAATCCGCTGTAACATGGAGTCCATTGTCAGCGGGGCTCTGGGATCTCTACTACGATCCCGTGGGTGATTCGGATCAACTCCAGCATCACCTGGCGTTCGGTCCACTCGGGATGGGTGCTGCGCAGCCGGGCGCAGGCAAGCTTCCGCACGCGCTCGCTCAATTCCATGGCCACCCGCACTTTCTGCGCACCGGGCATCCGTCGAAAGATTTCCATCTGGACGGTGACGGCTTCCGGGCTTGAGTCGGTCATGTGGACGTTGGATGGGATTTGGGATACCGGGAATGCTTCAATCATCGCGGAATGGACGCAGGTTGATATGCCGGCAGGACCGGGAGTTCCAGCAGCGATACGACATGAATTCCGTTATTGATCTGCCAGGGGATTGTCAACGCCATGCCCGCCACGCCCACACCCCCACCAACCCCAGCATGACGAGCCGCAGGACCTCACCTGCAATCGGAGCGAGCCCCAGATACGCGGTGGTAGCCGGCGCGGCGAAAGCGTAATAAATGCCGGCGGCCGCCGCGGCGAGGCCGGCGAGCATTCGGACCGGCGCGATGCGGAAAATCCCATTGATCGCGGCCACAACGATAAAACTGGCCGCGGCCGCGCCGAAGACTTCCAGGTACACGGAGGGTGCGGAGGCGATCGGGCCATTTTCCGTGAGAAAATACCCCAACACGAATCCCGGGAAGGCGCCGGCGAAGACGCCGTAGGGCGTAGCGATCCAGCGGGTAGAAGTCCGCCCGGGGCCGATGGCCTGGTGGAGGGATTTCTGCGGCGCGAGGTCCAGGCAGCCCTTCGGCACACACCGCACACACGACGCGCAGCGGGTGTCCTTCATCGCCACCAGCGGGTGTTGACCGTAGAGCTTCTCGACAGGGAGGACGGGGCAGAGGGTGTTGCAGAAGCCTGCTTTTTGTGGGTAGATCGCGCCCAGTCCCAGGGCCAGGGCGCCGACGGCCAGGATCACGATTCCCAGGATCGCCCCTTCTTCGTTGAACAAAAACCGCCGCGCCGGCACCAGGATCAGCAGCAGGGCGATGCCGGCCGTGCCGAGGGTTTTCTGGAGTGCTGCCGGCATCGTTCGCGCGGCGAAAAGCCCATTCGGCAACATGTTCAGCGTCGCCAGCGGGCATAGGGCGCGCCAGATGAGCGGGGAGAGGAGAAACGTGGCCGGCAGGATGGGGATGAGGACGTTCCAGAGCAGCCCGAGCGCCGACTCCGGCGCCGAGAACAGCCCCACGATCAGCGCCCCCGTCACCAGCAACCCGAGCCCCTGCGCGAGGCGCCAGCCGGCGGAGAGGGATTGAGAGGTGGTGCGCAGCGCGATGGGCATGGAGTCGAGGAATCGCCGTGGGATGGTCGGGGCGAGGCCAAGATAAAACGCGGGTCCCGGGGGTGGTTGAGAGGGGGATTCCTACACAACGCTCCTGCGTGTTGAAGCGTCATCGCTGCCATGTCGCCCCGTCATCCCCAACCCCGATTGGGGATCCATGCAAGCCCATAGTAATGCGCAAAATCTGCCCGGAACAGCATGTTAGGTAGTCTCGCGCCTTCTATGGATCCCCGCGTTCGCGGGTATGACGATGATAGACGTTTTGCAGATTCCTCTACATCTTTAAACCCTAAACCCCGACCATTAAACCCTCTCACCCATCCGTCACGCACCCGTGCGAGGCGTCGCTGACATTTTTGATGTACTTGTACAACGTCCCGCGGGTGGCGGGCAGGGGCGGGGCGATCCAGGCGGCGCGGCGGCGGGCCATCTCCTCAGCCGAAACAGCGACGGAGATCGACTTCGCGTCGGCGTCGATCGTCACGACGTCGCCATCCTTCAGCAATGCGATGGGGCCGCCCTCCTGCGCCTCCGGGACGACGTGGCCGATGATAAATCCGTGGCTGCCGCCGCTGAAGCGGCCGTCGGTGATGAGGGCGACGCTGCTGCCCAGGCCGGCGCCCATGAGGGCGGAGGTGGGCGTCAACATTTCCGGCATGCCCGGACCCCCTTTCGGGCCCTCGAAGCGGATGACGACGACATCGCCGGCCTGGATCTTCCCCTGTTCGAGGCCGCGGAGCATGGCCTCCTCGCGGTCGAACACCCGGGCGGGGCCGGTGAACACCAGGCCTTCTTTTCCGGTGATTTTCCCCACCGAGCCGCCGGGGGCGAGGTTGCCGCGGAGGATGTAGATGTGGCCGGTGGCCTTGATGGGGTTGGAGATCGGGCGAATGATCGGCTGGCCGGCCGGCAGCGCCGGCGCGTCGGCCAGATTTTCGGCGATGGTTTTACCCGTCACCGTCATTGCGTCGCCATGCAACATGCCGGCTTCGAGGAGGAGCTTCATCACCGCCGGGATCCCGCCGATGTCGTTCAGGTCCTGCATGACGTATTGCCCGCTTGGCTTGAGATCCGCCAGGAACGGCGTTTCGTCGGAGAGGCGCTGCATATCTTCCAGCGTCCAGGCGATATCGAACGCGTGCGCCATGGCCAGGAGGTGGAGGACCGCGTTGGTCGACCCGCCCGTGACGAGCACCACCCGCATCGCGTTTTCGAACGAGGCGCGGGTGACGATTTTGCGGGGGGTGAGGCCCTGTTCGAGCATCGCCTTGAGGGCGAGCCCTGCCGAGCGGCATTCGTCGATTTTGCGGAGGTCGATGGCCGGCAGGCTGGAGCTGAACGGCAGCGAAAGCCCCATCGCCTCGATGGCCGAGGCCATCGTGTTGGCGGTGTACATCCCGCCGCAGGCGCCGGCGCCCGGGATCGAGCAGCGGACGATGTGCTGGCGTTCGGCCTCGTCGATCTTGCCCGACAGATAGGCGCCGTAACTCTGGAAGGCGCTCACGATATCCAGTTTTTCCCCCTTTTTGGAGAACCCGGGCTGGATGGTGCCGCCGTAGATCATGAGCGCGGGGCGGTCCAGCCGGCCCATCGCCATCACACATCCCGGCATATTTTTGTCGCACCCCGGGATCGCGATCAGCCCGTCGTACCACTGGCCTCCCATGATCGTCTCGATCGAATCCGCGATGAGGTCGCGCGACTGGAGGCTGTACGACATCCCGTCCGTACCCATCGAAATCCCGTCCGACACGCCGATCGTGTTGAACCGCATCCCGATCATGCCGGCCGCCTCGACCCCCTCGCGCACCGCGGCGGAGAGGTCCAGCAAGTGCATGTTACACGGGTTCCCCTCGAACCAGACCGACGCGATGCCCACCTGGGCCTTCTGCATGTCGGCCTCGGACATCCCGGTGGCGTAGAGCATGGCCTGCGAGGCGCCCTGGGACTTGGGCTGGGTGATGGTTTGGGAGTGGCGGTTGATGGAAGGCATAGGGAAAATGCAAAAGGCAAAATGAAAAATGAAAAATGGAATGTGTGTGGGTGAAAGCTACGCGATGGGGGCGAAATGCAATACACCAGGTCCGTAGGATTCCTTTGATCCCGAGAATCTTTATATTCGGTTCTACTTACCTCACCATCCACCCCCACCAACGATCATTGCGCATGAAATCCGTTCGTTCGGTTCTGATCGCCAGTTCTCTGTTCTTCTTCATCGGGTGCCAGCCGGCCGCCGAACCCGTAACTCCTACCGCGGCGCCCGAAAGCGCTTACGAGACGGTAGGCAGCATCGAGCGGGCCGATCCGCGGCTCGACGCCGTCGTGCCGGCGGATGCGACGCTAGAGGTGCTGGCGGACGGATTCGCGTGGTCTGAAGGGCCGGTCTGGGTGCCATCGATGGGCGCGGTGCTGTTTTCGGACATCCCCAACAACACCATCCATAGCTGGAGCGAGGACGAAGGTCTCGGGGTGTACCTCCGGCCGGCCGGCTTTAATCTCGAAAATCCTCCCGGGGAAGAGCTGGGCACCAACGGGCTGTTCCTGGATGCGGACGGCCTGCTGCTGATGGCCAACCACGGCCTGCGCGGAATCACCCGGCTGGACACGGCCAATTTCACCCACAAGATCCTCGTCGATCGATACGAAGGCAAGCGGCTCAACAGCCCGAACGACCTTGTGCTTCGGGCCAACGGCGACATCTTCTTCACCGACCCGTCGTATGGCCTGGAAGGGCGGGAAGAGAGCCCGATTCGTGAGCTGGACTTCAACGGGGTCTACCGTCTTACGCCGAACGGTACGCTTAGCGTGGTCACCAGAGCTTTCCAGAATCCGAACGGAATCGGGCTCTCTCCGGACCAGACGATCCTGTACGTCGCCCAGTCGAACGGCCAGGAGCCTGTCATAAGGGCGTACGACATCCAGGCCGATGGGTCCGCGACCAACGAGCGTATCTTCTTCGACGCCTCGGAGCTGAATGCCGAGACCGGCCGGCGCGGTGGGTTCGACGGGTTCGTGGTGGACGCCGCCGGCAACATCTTTACGTCTGGCCCCGGCGGTGTGCTCGTGTTGACGCCGCAGGGCGAATACCTGGGCACGTTGCTCACCGGGCAGGCCACGTCGAATGCCACGTTCGGCGGGGACGGCTCCGATTTATTTATCACGGCCGATCGGTATCTCCTGCGCGTGCGGACAAGCACCCGCGGGATCGGTTTCTAGCGCTCACGATCCACCCACAAACGGAACGCGACATGAAACTACTCTACAGAACCCGCGCCGCGATCGGTCGGCTAACCCTGGGGCTAATGGCCCTGACGACGATCGCCGCGATTGGCGTGGACGACTACGAAACGCTGAAAGTAGGCCAGAAAGCGCCGGCGTTTAGCCTGCCCGGCACCGACGGCGAAACCTATACCCTCGATAGTTTTTCGGACGCGGAAGTCCTGGTGATGATCTTCACCTGCAACCACTGCCCGACGGCCCAGGCGTATGAGGAGCGGATGAAGCAATTAGTAGTCGACTATCAGGATCGCGGCGTGGCTGTCGTGGCCGTTTCCCCGAACGATCCGGCGTCCGTCCGGCTCGATGAACTGGGCTATACGGACCTCAGCGACTCCTTCGAGGAAATGCAGATTCGGGCGGCGGACATGGCCTACAATTTCCCGTACCTGTACGACGGCGAGACACAGGAAATGTCCAAAGCCTACGGCCCGGTGGCGACGCCTCATGTGTTTGTGTTCGACCGAGACCGCGTGCTCCAATATATCGGCCGCATCGACGACGAGGAGCGGATTGGGAAGGCAAAAACCCATGACCTGCGCGATGCGCTGGAGGCGATGCTCGCCGGGAGGCCCGTCGCCAACGCAACGACCAAAACGTTTGGTTGCTCGGTGAAATGGGCGGACAAAACCGGCGACGTCCAGCGCGCCGTGAAGCGGTGGCAGGAAGAACCCGTGTCGGTCGAGACCATTACCATCGAAGGCGTCAAGGACCTCATGAAAAACGACACCAACAAGCTCCGTGTGATCAACATCTGGGCGACGTGGTGCGGGCCGTGTGTGACCGAGATGCCCGAATTCGTGGACATCAACCGGATGTACCGCGGACGCCGGTTCGAACTGATCACCATCAGTATGGACGGCCCCGAGCTGGCGGAAGACGTGCTGGACGTCTTGAAACGTAACCACGTGTCGTCCAAGAATTACCACTTCGCCAACGAGGACGCGTATGCGCTCATCGAGGCGCTGGACCCCGAATGGCCGGGCCCGATTCCGTACACCGTGCTCATCAAGCCGGGTGGCGAAATCGTCTTCCGGCAGCTGAGTAAGATCGACCCCCTCGAACTCAAACGCGAAATCGTCAACCACGTCGGTCGGTATTACGACTGACGTCCCCCATCATCCTACCAACAGCATGAAAGAGCATTTGCCGTCCCGTCGGAGCGCCATCAAGAAGCTGGCCGGCGCCGCCGCCATCGTGTCGACTACCGGGTTCAGCACGGAGTACGACCGCCAGCGGGATTTTAAGCTCGCGGGCAATATCAAGCACTCGGTCGCCCGCTGGTGCTTCCGGAACTTCTCGATCCCGGACCTCGCGAAAAACGCTAAGGAGATGGGCATCACGTCCGTCGAGATCCTCCAGCCGTCGGAGTTCGGCCCCCTACTCGAACTGGGCATGACCTGCGAGATGACGGTGGGTGTCGGCTCGATCGAAAAAAACATCAACCGAATCGAGAACCACGCCGAACTGGTCCCCCAGTATCTCCAGCATATCGACCTCGTGGCGGATGCCGGCTTTAAAAACCTGATCATGTTCTCCGGCAACCGCGACGGTATGGACGATCATGAAGGGCTGCGCAACTGCGCGAAGGCCATCAAACAGGTCGTCGGCCACGCCGAAAAACGCGGGGTGCTCCTCAACATGGAGCTGCTCAACAGCAAGGTGAACCACCGGGATTACATGTGCGACAACACCCAGTGGGGCGTGTCGCTGGTCGATATGGTGGGCTCGGATCACTTCAAGCTCCTCTACGACATCTACCACATGCAGGTGATGGAGGGGGACGTAATTCGGACGATAAAGGACTACAAGGACTACTTCGGCCACTACCACACCGCCGGCAACCCCGGGCGTAACGAGATCGACGACACGCAGGAGCTAAATTACCCGGCCATCATGAGAGCCATCGTCGAAACCGGCTACCAGGGGTTCGTCGCCCAGGAGTTCGTCCCGCTGCGCGACCCGATGACGTCGCTCCGCGAGGCCATCAAAATCTGTGACGTGTAGGCCCGGGCTCCAAACCCTCTGGCCGGCGTACAACGCCCTGTTATTCACCAACACCTGACTTCTATGCGCGAATACGCGATGTCACCTTCCGTACCGGTCGCCGAAAGCGGCGTTGATGTACGGGCCGATTTTATCATGCGGACCTACAGCCACCTCTTCGGGGCCATGCTCGGGTTTGCGTTGATCGAGATCATCCTGTTCAAAACCGGGTTGGCGGCTACGATTGCATCGACCCTGATGGGCGTCAACTGGCTATTTGTTCTCGGTGGATTCATGATCGTAAGCTGGTTCGCCAGCCGCACCGCCATGCAGGCGGAGTCGTCGGCGTCGCAATACGGCGCCCTGGTGGCGTTTGTCGCGGCCCAGGCCATCCTGTTTGTGCCGCTGTTGTACGTCGCGGATAGGACGGCGCCGGGCGTCATCAACAGCGCGGCGATCGTGACGCTGCTGGGCTTCGCCGGCCTGACGGCTGTCGCCATCCTCACCCGGAAGGACTTTTCCTTCCTCGGCGGCATCCTGCGTTGGGGCTTCATCGTGGCGCTGGTGCTGATCGTGGCCGGAGTGATCTTCGGGTTTGAACTCGGGACGTTCTTCTCGGTCGGCATGGTGGCGCTCGCCGGCGCGGCCATCCTGTACGATACGTCGAACGTGCTGCATCATTACCCGGCGGACCGGCACGTGGCGGCGTCCCTTGCGCTGTTTGCATCGGTCGCGCTGATGTTCTGGTATGTCCTGCGGTTGTTTATGTCTCGGGACTGACCGGTTGGGGCCAGGCAACGGGTAATCCATGTGGCATATGTCATGGTAGGGGCGAGTCTGAGACTCGCCCCTACGTATTTTGCCCCGGTGGTATCTGCCGCGTCCGTATCCGCCCGTCCGTAACGCACCCCCGCCGGCGACGACGTATCGATGCCCCCTCCCTATACCGCATCCAGGACATCCATGACGCACCGACTGATCGCCTGTTTATTCCTTTTCGCCATCGCCAGCCCAGCCCTGGCGCAACGCGCGCCCGATCTGCGCGGGTGGAAGACCAACACCGACAAGCGCTCGATTGAACTCGACGAACTGATGTCCGGCGGCCCGCCGAAAGACGGCATCCCGGCCATCGACGCGCCGCGTTTTGTGTCTATTTCTGCTGCTACGGTGTGGCTGAAGCCGCAGGAGCCTGTCGTGGCCGTAATCCTGGGCGATGCCGCGCGCGCTTACCCGCTCCAGATCCTGACGTGGCACGAGATCGTGAACGATGTCCTGGCCGGCACGCCGGTGACCGTCACGTTCTGCCCCCTCTGTTACGCCGCCATCGCCTTCGACCGCCGGCTGGAGGGCGCGACCTACTCGTTCGGAGTGTCAGGGATGTTGCGGTATTCGGACATGGTGATGTACGACCGGCAGACCGAGACGCTCTGGCAGCAACTCAGCGGCGAGGGTATCGTGGGCGATCTCACCGGCGCCACCCTCCGCCAGATTCCCGCGCAGATCGTCTCGTTCGAGCAGTTTCGGGCGGATTATCCTACCGGCGACGTCCTCTCCCGCGAGACCGGGTATGTGCGGGACTACGGCCGCAACCCCTACGCCGGCTACGATAACATCGACGAGCGCCCCTTTCTATACCGGGGTCCGGAGGACCGCCGGCTGAAACCCATGGAAAAGGTAGTGACGGTTAGCCTCGGCGGCGTCGAGCGGGCCTACCCGCATGGCATCACGCGGCGCGTCGGCGCCATCAACGACGCGGTTGGTGGGGAGGATATCGTCGTCTTCCACGGCAGCGGCGCCGTTTCAGCGCTGGACGACGCCGAGATCAGCGCCTCGCGGGAGATCGGGACGACGGGGGTTTTCCTGCGCACGGTGGAGGGGCGGATGTTGACGTTCCGTTATGAAGGAGACCGATTCATCGATGCCGAAACGGGCAGCGTGTGGTCGGCCCTGGGGCGGGCGGTGGAGGGGCCGATGGCCGGCCGGCGCCTCGAACCCATCCCGCACGGCAATTACTTCGCCTTCGCCTGGTTCGCGTTTATGCCCGGCACGACGGTATATGCGGAGTGATGGTTTGCCCAACAGAAGGGGTCCTGGTTTAAGCAGCCCCTCGAATGAAATGTCATCCCGAGCATGTCGAGGGACCTCCCGAACCAACGCGGAAAGGATGAAAGAAGGGCCATCACGGTCGGCCGGGAGTTGGCGAATCAGTACAACCTGGACTGGACATCACCTTCCTCTTCCAGTCACCGCGAAACCGTAAACACCGCTCGCACCTCCTCGCTCTCCCGATACCCATACCGTATCGCCCGGGCGCGCACGACCGTTGTGCCGTTAGGTAGCGACAGCGGTTTGTGATAGAGCAGCCACCGCGCCGGCTCGGCGTCCCCGAGGGCATAGGCGATAGAGGCGCCCTGGGTGGGGCTCTGGAGCATGACGAGCACCGGGCCGGCGAACGTCCCGCCCGAGGGCGTGTCCGCCGGCGCGACATGGTCGGCCGCGTTCGGGATGAACAGCGGCGGCTGCGTGACCGGCTGTACGCCGCCGGGCCACATCGAGGCGACCATCACGTCTTCCGATATCGCCCCCATATCTCCACTTTCCACCCGCCACGCGTCCAGCGCCGCCCGGAGGCGGGTTTTGACGCCAGCGAAGGCCGGCTCGTCGGCCAGGTTGCGGATTTCGTGGGGGTCGGTTTCGGTGTCGTACAGCTCCTCCGGCGGCCGATTGGGCATGAACCACACCCTTTGCGCCCCTGTCAATCGGCCCTCGGCGTGAAAACGGAGCAGGAGCTTCATCGTCTCGTTCCGGTTTTCGTAGGGGATGAACTGGACGTAGGGGAGGTCGGGATAAAAATTCTGGATGTACTTGAACCGGCGGTCACGCACGGCGCGGACCCGGTCGTACGCCTCGTCGTGCCGGTCGCGTGCGGCAAAGACCACATCGCGGGGGGCGGACCGGCTCGGGCCGAGGAAAGGCCGGCCCTGGAGGTGGATCGGGAGGGGCACGCCGGCCAGCGAGAGCACGGTCGGCGCAAGGTCGATGGTGCTGATGAGCTGCGGGTCCACCGTGCCGGCCGGCAACTCCCCGACCCACCGCACGATCAGCGGGATCAGGATGCCAGAGTCGTACAGCCACCGCTTCGCGCGCGGCATGCCATCGCCGTGGTCGCTCCAGAACATCACGATCGTATTCGTGAGCAGCCCGTCGGCGCGGAGGTTGTCCAGGATGTCGCCGGCCCAGGCGTCCATCGCTGCGATGTTGTCGTACATCCGGGCGAGGTCCTCGCGGACGACCGGCTCGTCGGGGTAATAGGGCGGGACGCGGACAGCGGCGGTGTCGGTCCGGATGGGCTCGCCCGGGCGGGGCCAGACGTGCGATTCGTGGGTGCCGGTGTAGTTGAAGACGCTGAAAAACGGCTGGTCGGTGCTGCGACGGTTCTGGTAGTGGGCGCCAGGGCCGGACTCGTCCCACGCGGTCAGCGGTTGCCGCGGGTCGGTGTGCGGCGCGAACTGGTAGTCCGTCTTGGCGTCGTTCGTGGTGTAGTAGCCGGCGGCCCGCAGGGATTCGGTAAACGCTTTGACGTGGGGAGGGGGCACGGCCGAGTAG
>JAWXAX010000263.1 GCA_034439735.1 Rhodothermales bacterium
CCTCGAACGGCATATCCGGGTTGATCACCAGATTGTTGCCCTGGGTGAACCAGGTGAGCAGCGCCTGATAGGGCGACCGCCCCGTCTTTTTGTCGCCGGGGTCCGGGAAGTAGGTGGTGAAGATGGTCTTGATCGACCGGCCGATCAGCAGGCGGGCGACGTTCTGCGCGCCTTCCTGCTCTCCTTCATACACCAGTTCGACCTTCCCGGTGATCGCCGGCTCCACCGAGATGAAGTCGCTGATCCGGACGGTCGTCTCGGTCTCGCCATTCACCAGCGCCCGCCGCTCGGCGGCGGAGATGAGGTCCTCGAGCGCCGCCCGGGTGAGGCGGACGGAGACGCCGGATTTCTGGTCAACGTATTCGCTCGCACGCGCCTCGAAGGCGATTTGCTCGACGATTTCGCGGAAATACGCCGGCACATGCACCTTCACCCCCTCGCCGCGTTCCTGCCATGCCTCCTGCGACGTAATCTGGACGCCGATCTCGATCGTTTTCGGGTAATGGGTAATGATCTGGCTGTCGATCCGGTCCTTCAGCGGGGTGATGATGCTTCCGCGGTTCGTGTAGTCCTCGGGGTTGGCCGAGAAGATCATCATCACATCGAGCGGGAAGCGGACGTTGAACCCGCGGATCTGGATATCCTGCTCCTCCATAATGTTGAGCAGGCCGACCTGGATGCGCGGCTGGAGGTCGGGCAGCTCGTTGATCGCGAACAAACCCCGGTTGGTGCGGGGGATGATGCCGAAATGGATCACCTCCTCGTCGGCATACGTCAGTCGGAGGTTGGCGGCCTTGATCGGGTCGATGTCGCCGATGAGGTCGGCGATCGTAGTGTCCGGCGTCGCCAGCTTTTCGTTGTACCGCTCGTCACGGTGCAGCCAGTCGATAGGCGTGTCGTCTCCTTTTGCGGCGATCAGGTTGCGGGCGAACTTGGAGATCGGGTTAAACGGATCGTCGTTCACCTCGCTGCCGCGGACGAAGGGTATGTATTCGTCCAGCAACTGCGGCAGCATGCGGATGATGCGGCTCTTCGCCTGGCCGCGCAGGCCGAGCAGGATGAGGTCGTGCCGGCCCAGGATGGCGTTCTGGATCTGGGGGATGACGGTCGTGTCGAATCCGATGATCCCGGGGAAGACCCGTTCGCCCTTTCGCAGCCGGGCGATCAGGTTCTTACGCAACTCGTCCTTCACCCCGATCACCCGGTAGCCGGATGCCTTGAGTTGTCCGAAGGTGTGGATGTCGGTCAGGCGGGAAGAAGTCATGAAGCAGGTGAGATTCAGCGTGTGCGGTTCAGAGACTGTTAAAAATCGCGCCACCCTCATCTCGTCCTCCCCGTGAAAACGGGGATCCATACAACCAGCCGGTCTTGTATGGATCCCCAATCAAGTTGGGGATGACGAGATCAAGGCAAAGAGCAGTTCTCCTGTTGCCCCCCTTACTCGAAGGCTGTAGCCCAGCGATAGAGCGCAAGCCATGGCTGCGGCTCCACGTAGACGACGGCGATGTCGAATCCGTCGCCGTTGGGGTGGGCGGCGAGGTCGACGGGGTAAAAGGACTGGGCGAATACCGGCGCCTGCTGCACGAGCCGGCGCTGGAGCCGGCCGGCAAGGTCGTACACATCGATCAACAGCCATCCCGGGCGGATGTTCAGGACAAAAATGCGGTCGCCGGCGACGGCCATGCTCGGGGTGAGCAGCGGCGGGTCGTACAGGTCGCCGAGCAGGAAGGAGCGGCTGCGGGCCAGCATCGGGGAGTCGAAACCGACCAGGGCAAGCGTGTCGCGGGCCGCGAGGGGGGGGATGCGATCCAGCACGGGCCGGTACCCGCAGGCGCTCAGCAGGGTGTCTTCGGTGGCGACGAGTTTGCCCGAATAGCGCCAGATCGGCCCCTCTAGCGGCCATCGCTCCTGGATGGCGCCGGAGGCATCGAGCCGGCCGATGAAGTTCTCGTAGGCCTCGCCGAGGATCTTCACGTACAGCCCACCCGAACCGTACGCGGCGTATTGCAACAGCTGCTTCTCGGGAAGGTCCGACGGGGTCGGGATCGTGGCGATGACCTGCTGGTCGACGAGCAGACGCACGGCGCGGAGGGTCGGGCTGAAGATGGCGACCGTGTCGCCGGCGGCGCCGGCCAGGAACGGGATCGGAAAGTCGTCATCCCGCACCTGATACAACGGCTGGCCCTGGGCGTCGAAGGCGTGTACGGCGTTGGCCTCCGCATCCGACACATGGAGCACACCGGCGTCGTCGAATAACACGGTGCGGGGATATTCGAACGGCAGCGCCTCCGGGCCGGCGGTCTCCCACACGACATCGAGCGTATCAACCGCGATGGCCCCGGCAAGGGCGCGCGAGAGGGAGTCCGCCGGAAACAGCGCGCGCGACTCCACCCGGTTGCACGACGACGGCAGGCAGCCGGCGAGCACGAGGGGCGTCAGGAGGAAGCAGAGAGAGGCGAGAGGGGAGAAACGGGGCATGCCGGGGAAGGAAGTTGAGCGGGCCCCTTGTAAGGCGCCGGATAGGGTTCGTTCCCGGTTGAGCCGGCCCCTTATTTTCCCCGTATGTACTCCAGAATCCCCCGCGCCTCGTCCCGAGACAAAAACTGGTTTGGCATCGCCACCCCGTACTCCTCCCGCTGCGCGATCATTTCGGGGTGCTTCTTCCCCATTTCGTCCGGGTTGAGCAATACGTTCATCACAAACGCCGGCGCCCGGCGCTCGAGCACACCGCTCAGGGGCGGACCTACCAACCGCGTATCCCACTGATGACACGAGGCGCACTTCAGTGTGAAGCTCTTTTCGCCCTCCGCCGCCAGCGCCGAGTTCACGCCCGGCAATACAAACGGCTCAATCGGGCCGATGCCGTGTTCGAGCTGGGCCTCGCTGAGGCCGGCCGGGGCCGCCGCCGGGGTTTTATCGGGAACAGGTACCTCGCAGGCAGCGAGAACGAGAACGATGAGGATGATGCTTCGCATGGCAGTCCCTTTCCGGTGAAGAGGTCACCCGGTAGTCTACCCGCCGGCGCCCCGATTGCCTGAGAGGCCATTCCTGACGCGGTTGTAGGGCGATGGCTAAAAAAAAAATCATGTCATCTCGACCGCAGGCCCGATTTATCGGGCCGCAGCGGAGAGACCTCCTGTCGATTGGCACTGCTCTGAATAAGGAGGTTTATTCGCTTCGCTCGTGTCTCCGCTGCACCGCCGGCAAGCAGGCGTTTCCAGTCGAGATGACAGGGCAATCGCTATTCGCAAATCGTTTATTCGCTAATCGCTAATCGCTAATCACTAATCGCTACTCAAAAGTCTTTTCTGAGAAACAGCCGATAACTCACCCCCAGCGGCCCCGCGATCCACAGGAGCAGCATCACCCCGGCCACAACCATCCCGATCGGGGTTCCGAAAAACGCCTCGAACACGGCGCCGGTGTAGCCCATCATGGCGGCGATGTCGACTTGCAGGAGCATCATCACCCGGGCGAGGTCGAGTGGGTTGAGGAGGGTGAGGACAAGCGTCGGGATTTCGAGCGGGTAGGCGGCGTAGAGGTGTATGACGAGCAGCATCAGGCCGTCGTAGACGATGCCGAACATCAACCAGGTGACCAGTGCCGCGGCGAGGCCTTTCACCTTTTCATCGAATCCGATGGCGAAGAGAAAGGCGATGGCGACGAAGACAAACGACAGCAACACGCCAGTCGCAAGCAACAACGCCAGCGGAGCGCCGTAGCCGGCCAGTTCCCGAGCGTGGATGAGTAACGGGGCGCCGGCGCCCACGGCAAACGCGCCGGCGAGCGGCAGCGCCAGCCCCAGGTAGAGGCCGCCGAAGAGCTGGCTCCGTTTGATCGGCTGCGCCAGCAGCAGCTCCATGAAGTCGCGCGCCGCATACAGGTACATCGCCCCGAAGACGATGCACACGAGCGGGATGACAAGGAGCGAGAGATTCATCAGACTCAACAGCGCGCGTCCCCCGCCGCCAAACCGGAACAGGGCCTCGCCGCTGAGGGCAAAAAACAGGGCGTAGGCGATCAACCCCTTGCTGCGGGAGATGTCGTTCAACGCATACGCGAATATCGTGCGGAGCGGGTTCATGCGGCTTTCTCCTGCATCAGGTGGGCGATGGCGCGTTCGAGGTCGTTCTCGCCCGTGCGGTCCTTGATGGCCTGCTGCCGGCCCATGGTGTGCACCCGGCCGTCGAGCAGGAACGCGATGGTGTCCGCCAGCGCCTCGACCTCCCCGATATTGTGGGAGGTGAGGATGACGGTTTTGCCGGCGTCCCGCTCGCGGCGGATCTTGTCTTTGAGGAGACTGCTGGCGATCGGGTCCAGGCTGGCGGTCGGCTCGTCGAGAATCAGGATGTCCGGCCGGAAGAGGAAGGCGATGACGGCATTGATCTTCTGGCGTGTCCCGCCCGAGAGGGCGCGCATCGGCTTGTCGACATCGCGCTCGAGGCCGAAGAGCTCGAATAGCTCGTCATCCACGCCGACGGGATTGCCACGCAGGTTCCGAAGGAGGGTCAGCAGTTCGCGCATGCGCAGGTTCTCGGGGAAGCGAGCGATCTGAGGCATGTAGCCGATCCGCTCGCGGTATGCCCAGCCGGCGTCGAGCCGCTGTCCGTCGAGGAAAATGCGTCCTCCGGTAGGGCGAACGAGCCCGAGGATGCACTTGATAAGCGTCGTCTTCCCCGACCCATTATGGCCGAGGATGGCGGTGATCTCCTGGCGCTCGATCGGCAGGTTCAGGCCTCGCAACACATCGTGCTTGCTGAATCGCTTTTCGATCCCATCGATCTGGATCATGGGTTTTCCGATGTCGATCATTGGAATGCGCGTAGCGCGGGGCTAGCATCGACGAGGGTCTCGGGCGTCAGCGAGGGCAACACGCGCTCGGCAGCGTCCAGCAAGTCGATGAACAGGCTCCGCAAGAGGATGATGGAGGGCTCGTTGGCCTCAACGAGCAATGAAAAGAGGCGCACGGGGCGGAACGGGACGTCGCCCACGCCGTCGCGGTCGAGGTCGTACCCCGTGTAGTTGTCCCAGTAGTTGCCGGCGAACGTACTGTTGCTCTGTCGGCTGTTGGTGGCGACATCGAAGGTGTTGGCGATGAAGTTGTTCGCGGTGATGGTGTTGTCCGTCGCGTTCGCCATCAGCTTCAGCGCCCAGCCGTTGCCCTCAAAGGTGTTGCCGTCCATCGCCATCCGGTTCGACCCCTCGGCGTAAATCCCGATCGTGTTGCGCCGGAACGTATTGCCGCGGATCGCGCTGTCGGTGATGTCTTTCAATAGCAGCCCGTACGACGCCGGCCCCCAGTTGTCCTCGAAGCGGTTGGCGGTCATCTCAACGGTTTTGCTGTACATGACGGCCACGCCGGCGCCGTTGGCCAGCAGGGCGTTGCGGCGATAGATACACCGGTTCGAAAACATGAAATGCAGCCCGTAGCGCAGGTTGCCGGTGCTGAGGTTGTCCAGCACCTCACTGTCCTCCACGAACTCCAGATAAATCCCATCCCGGTGCCCGCGCACGGTGTTGCCGGTGATCGTGATGTAGCGCGAATACCAGAGATGGATGCCGTTGCCGGAGCGGGTTTCGGTGCCTTTCCGGCCTTCCAGGACGTTTCCGCGGATCGCGCAGTGGCTGGTACGGGCCAGATAGATCCCGAAAAACGTGTCCTCGAACCGGTTGTCTTCGATCACACACTGGCTCGCCTCGTTGAGCTTGATGGCGGCCTGATCCTCGACAAAACTGGTGGCGACGTTGCGAAACACGAGGCCTCGAACGGCCACGCTGTCGGCGGTGATGAGGAGGATCGGCTGGCCGTCGCCGTCGATCACGGCGCCGACCTCGCCGACGAGCGTCAGCGGTTTGTCGATCGTGATGCGCTGCTCATGCCACACGCCGGCGCGGACGACCACCTCGCTGCCGGCCGGCGCGCGCCGCACGGCCTCGGCGATCGTCGTCAGGGTGTCGTTCGGCGCGGTGATCCGAACCGGCGTTTGTGCGGACACAGCGCCGACGAGGACCAGGGTGAGCAGGATGAAGAGGGTGCGTTTCATGGCGGCCGCCGGTGCGTCACTTAGGGGTGTGTACGATATCCAACGTACTGGCCGGTCGGCCGGCGATCCGCAGCACCTCTTCCCATCCGAGTACCTCGCCGTCTGGCGCCTGCTGGCGTGCCGCTTCGGCCGTCGGGAAGGCGCCGAGGTTCATCCCCATCGGACTCGAAATGGACGGGCTGCGGTAGAGGATGATTTCTTCGGCCGGCCGCAATACCTCCGGCGCGGTGAAGTCGACCATCCAGAGCGCATGCACCTCAGGCTTCTGCTCGGCGACGTAGGCGGCGAGGCATTCGATGGCATCGAACGGGAGCCGTTTGCCCTGCGGCGTCACCAGCTCGGCGCCGAAGCGCGGGTCGGTGAGGGTCATCATGCAGTGCGTGCAGCGGTCGTGGCCGTAGTCGAGCGGCCGGGGATCCAGCGAGCAGCCGGCGAGGCCGGCAATGAGAAAGAGAAGGAAGGGGATACGCATGTCAGGCGACCTCCGGCGCGGCTTGTTTCCGGGTGCGGAGCTGGAGGTAGGAGAGGTAGAGGCCGGCGCCTAGCGACGCGAAGGCGATCCACCCACTCAATGCCGGCCACGAGGTGGCGGTGAAGTTGAGCAGCTGCTTCGAGCCGATCAGCGGCGGCTGGTAGCTCATCCCCGGGATCTTGATGATCGCGTTCACCGTGTCCAGGTTGTGGCCGTAGTCGTATTCCCACAGGTAAAAATCCACCAGGCCCACGACGGCGATCGCCAGAAACAGCCCCGTCCACCCGTACAGCAGCCACGGCCGGCCGATCGCCGCCGCCAGCAGCCCCAGCGCCACCAGCCCCCCGATGATCCACGGCATCATCTTTAATTCGGGGATCGCCTCCGGCACGATCCGCTTCATGCCGATGTAGTGATTGAGATTGTTGATGTTGTTCAGGTCGTGCTCCCTCTGGCCTTTGATGGTATCGATCCAGATCTCCAACCCCAACCCCTCCGGGTATTGCGGCGCTTCGAGCGAAATGCTCCAGATGGGTGCGAGATACATCACCAACAGCGCAAGCGATGCAACGGCAAGGATGAGGCGGGTGCGCGAGTTCATGGCGAGGTTGTATGGCGGACGGCATGGGAGCGAGGCTCCGGGTACAGGGAGTACTTCGCGCCCATACCGTCCTTGATTAGCGATTAGCGATTCGAGGTTAGCGATTAGCGATTTCACTTTTCACTTTGCCTTTTTCCTTTTCCCTTTTGCCTTCCCTCAGCCTCCTGTATGGTACGCCAGCGGGACGTTGCTGCCGGCGGGGGAGACGCGCAGGTACCCCTGCATCTCCTGGTGCAGCGCCGAGCAGAAGTCCGTACAGTAGAACGGGTAAATGCCTGGTTCTTTGGGCTCCCAGATGAGGGTGCGCGTTTCGCCCGGCATGATGAGCAACTCGGCCGTGTTCATGCCCATGATGGCGAAGCCGTGCGGGACGTCCCAGTCCTGCTCCAGGTTGGTGACGTGGAAGTAGACCTTGTCGCCGGCGCGGACGCCCTCGATATTGTCGGGCGAGAAATGGCTCCGGATGGTGGTCATGTAGACATGCACCTCATCGCCCTGACGCTCGATCCGGGTATCCCCCTCGCTCTTCGTGGCATGCGGGTGCGTGTTGCCCTCGAGGGCGTAGATCTGCACCTGGCGGTCCTTGATGACGCTGGCTTCGATGCCCTGGGCGTAGTGCGGCTCGCCCATCGTCGGGAAGTCCAGGATGATCCGCATCTTGTCGCCGCTGATGTCGATCAGCTGCGCGGCGTGGGCCAGTTCGGGTCCGGTCGGGAGGTAGCGATCCTTTGTGATCTTGTTGAGCGCGACCAGGTACTTGCCCCATGGCTTCTGGCTGTCGCCGCCCGGTATCATCAGGTGACCAACGCTGTAGAAGACGGGGATGCGGTCCACTACGGTGAAGGTCTCGAGGCTCCATTTTACAATTTCGGAGGTGATGAACGAGGTCGTGTAGGCGAAGCCGCGTCCGTCGAATTCGGTGTGGAGCGGCCCGAGGCCCGGGTCCTGCACTTCGCCGGCGATGATCGACTCGTACTTCAGCACGGGGATGCCGTCGAGCGTCGTCTCGAAATCGCTGTTGGCGATCGCGGCGATCATCTTCGTGAACGAATGCACCGGGATGACCGTCGCGAGCTTGCCGCCGGCCACGATGTATTCGCCGGAGGGGTCGACATCCACGCCGTGCGGCGACTTCGGCGTCGGCAGGAAGTAGACCATGTCGCTGCAATTCCCCGATTCGAGTACGGTCACGGCCGTTTTCATCTCGTGCTGCACAATGCGTGACGCCTCGTCCATGTGGTTGTGGGCATACCGCGCAGGCATCTGCCGCGTCTGGCCGGCGGCGACGCACTCCTCCGCCCGCTTCCAGTTCACCGCGGCGATGAAGTCCTTGTCGTTCTGCGAGGCGTTGACCTCGAGCAGGGTATGCGCCTGCTCCGAGTTGTAGGACGTGAAGAACATCCACCCGTCCGACGGCCCCTTGCCGGCGTGCGCGAGGTCGTAGTTGAAGCCCGGCACGATGATCTGGAACGCGACGTCCATTTCGCCGGGACGGTCCGCCCGGATGAAGGACAACGAGCCCTTGAAGTTCTCGGCGTACGAGTCAATCGAGACGTCCCGGTTTGGGATCGGCAGCGAAAAGCGCGTTGTGGCGACGACGTACTCCGAGTTCGGGGTGATAAACGGTGAGCCGTGGTTGCCGGAGGAGTTCGGGATCTCGAGGATCTCGGTCGTCTCGAACGTGGTCAGGTCGATGCGCGCCACGCGCGGCGTATTGTTGCCGTTGATAAAGATCCAGCGGCCGTCCGGCACGCCGGCGGTCATCGAAAGCTCGGGATGGTGCGCGTCGTCCCAGGGTACGAAGCCGTGTGAGGTCATGAGCATCGGCTTCGTTTCCTCGTTATAGCCCCAGCCGTTTTCGGCGTGCTGGGAGAATACCGGGACGGTTTTCAGCAGCCGGCCGGACGGCAGGCCGTGCACAGTCAGCTGGCCGCTGAAGCCGCCGGACATGAAGGCGTAAAACTCGTCGTATTCGCCGGGGGCGACATACACCTGTTGCGCGGCGTCGGTGGACGACGTCGTCGGGCCGGCCGTCTGGCAGGCTACAAAGCCGCTGGCAAGGATCGCGAAGCCGGCGATTGCCAGTAGGATCGGATGATTGGCGTAGGTTTTCATGGTGTTTGCACGTGTAATGGATTCTGTTTGGGGGAGTGCGTTATTCGTTGGTTTCTTCATTCTCCTCATCCTCTTCTGGTTCTTCAGCGGCCGTGCGCATATACTCAAGCAGCGCGCGCGCCTCGTCCTCCGTTAGATTCTGGCTGGGCATCGGGGTCATGTACTGGGCTAGCATGGCGCGCGCTTCGGGATGTTTCTGAACCATCTCGGCCGGGTTGAGCATCATGTTCATCACGTACTCCGGCGTGCGGCGCGTCAGCACATCGCCCAGTGCTGGGCCCACATAGCGCTCATCGAACTTGTGGCAGGCCATACACTTCATCTTGAAGCTCTCCTCGCCCCGACGGGCCAGATCGGCATCGATCGGGCCGAGCGTGAGCTGCGTCACCGGGCCAATGCCGTTCGTCAGCTGGGCCTCGGTCAGGCCGCCAGTCGTGGACGAGGGGGTCGCGGCTGGCGGTGTCGCCGGAGCGTCGCCGTCGCCCGAACCGCATCCGGCGGCGGGCGCGAGGAGTAGCGCGACCAAAACGAGGCGCGCGGCGAGCAGGGTGCGGTATTCGGAGTGTGATGTCATAGGGGATAAGAGAGTATTTTGTCTTAAAGTAAGGTAAAAAAAGAGCCTAGCGTAGTATTCTGGGCCATCAGCGTGGCCAACTCCTGGATCGTCAGCGTGGCGAAACCGCTTTCGAGAGCGCTGCGGGTACTCGACCAGGGGCGGTGCATGGGGCAGGGCGCTTGCCGGCCGCAGCCAGGAAGTCCGAGGATACACGACTCGAACAGACCGGGGCCATCAATCGCCAGCACTACGTCCCGCACGCTCAACGTCACCGGATCGGCCAGAAGCATCGCGCCACCCTGGGCCCCTTTTCGGGTCTTTATAAAGTGGCGGCCGGCCAGGTCGGACAGAATCTTGGCCAGATACGACGCCGGAATCGACAACGATTCACTGATCTGCCGCATCGGGACATACCGCTCGCTCGGCTCCCGTGTCAGGTAGACCAGGGACTGGAGGCTATATGTGCATCGTCTGGAGATCATTTCGTATAGCGGACTCTTTTGTCTTTTATTAAGATCGGGCAGAAATGCACCGAGGTCAAGAGGTGTGGGGGATCTCATGAGTTCTTCATTGTCGGGGCGTTGAACGTTGCGCGTTACACATTGGGTGCGGCGCTGAGGCGGAGGCCCAGCTTGTTGATATCGGCCGCCAGGTCGGCGAGGGTGGTCTGGCCGAACATCGCCTCGATCTGTCCACGCTGGGGCGCCCACTGCTGGTGGAGGGGGCAGGGGTTGTCGCGGCCACACGCCGGCAGGCCGAGCACACACTGCGTGAACACACCATCCCCATCGATCGCCACGACGAGGTCGCGCACGGGGATGGCGCTGGCCAGCTTCGCCAGACGTACACCGCCATGTGGCCCCTTGAGTGAGTGCAGCAGCCCCGCCTCGGTCAGCTTCTGGAAGATCTTCGTCAGGAAGTGAAACGAAATACCCAGGTCGTCGCTCAATTTCCGTATGGAGACGTGGCCTTGTTGCCCGAGCGCTACCAGATAAAGGATGGCGCGAATGCCGTATTCGGCGCTTTTGGAGAGAATCATGTACTTCGGAGTCTTTTGTCTTAATTTAAGATGGAGGAGCGACAGCCGGCAGCCGCGATCAAATCTTCACAGCCGGACGCCCCGCGCCCAACCTCGCCGCGCAGAACCACTCCAGCCCCAAACACACGATTTGCCCTTTTGCCCTTTCCCTTTTGCCCTTTCCCTTTTGCCCTTTCCCTTTTGCCCTTTCCCTTTTGCCC
>JAWXAX010000264.1 GCA_034439735.1 Rhodothermales bacterium
TCACCGGCGCCGGTGAGCACTAGCACGAGCACCACGTCCACCAGATCCACGACGCTTGTTTCGGATTGCCCCACCCCCACGGTCTCTACGAACAAGGTGTCGAAACCCGCGGTTTCCAGGATGACGAGCGCCTCGCGGGTGCGTGAGGCGACGCCGCCATAGGCGCCGGCGTTGGGTGTGGGCCGGATAAATGCCCGGTCGTTGGCCGCCAGCCGGATCATCCGGGTTTTGTCGCCCAGGATGCTGCCGCGGGTCTGTTTGCTCGATGGATCGATGGCGCAGACGCCCACCCGCCGGCCGGCCTCGACGAGCCGCATCCCGAAAACGTCAATGAACGTGCTCTTGCCGGCGCCCGGCACGCCGGTGATCCCGATCCGCGGCGCGGCGCCGACGAAAGGCAGGCATCGGTCGAGCAGTTCCGCCGCCTCGGCCTCGTGATGGAGCAGGGTGCTCTCGACAAGTGTCAGGGCGCGGCCGATGGCGAGGCGGTCGCCGGCGCGGAGGCCGGCGAAGAGGGCGTCGAGATCAGCCATCCAGGCGCCCCATGAGCAGATGCAGCAGCTCTGCCGCTGCGTCCGGGATGACGGTGCCGGGACCGAACACAGCCGCCACGCCGGCTGAACGGAGCCGCTGATAGTCGGCCGGGGGAATGACGCCACCGGCTACGACCAGGATATCGTTCCGGCCCTGCGCGCGCAGCGCGTCGATTACGGCAGGGATTAGGGTGTTGTGGCCGGCGGCAAGCGATGAAATGCCGAGGATGTGCACGTCATTTTCGATGGCCTGACGCGCGGCCTCCTCGGGCATCTGAAAAAGCGGGCCGATGTCGACATCGAATCCGAGGTCGGCAAACGACGAGGCGATGACGCGGGCGCCGCGGTCGTGCCCGTCCTGGCCGAGCTTGGCGATCAGGATCCGCGGCCGGCGGCCGGCACGGGCCGCGAAGGTGTCCGCCAGTCGGCGGGTGGTGTCGAAGGCTTCGTTGTGCATCATTTCGCGGGCATAAACGCCCGATATCGGCGAGGAACGGGCCTCGTACCGCCCAAACACGTCTTCCATGGCCATGGAAATCTCGCCGAGCGTGGCGCGGGCCCGGGCCGCGTCGATGGAAGCGTCGAGCAGGTTGCCGCCGGCGGTGCAAGCCGTGCGCAGGGCATCCAGCGTCCGGGCGACGGCGCCCGCATCGCGGCTCTCGCGTAGGGTGGTCAGTTGATTGATCTGCGCCTGGCGGACGGCCGTGTTGTCGATTTCGAGTAATGCAACGTCCGTGGCATCGTTCGTCATGAACCGGTTGACGCCCACGATGACGGCCTCGCCCCTGTCAATCTGCGCCTGCCGGCGGGCGGCGGCCTCTTCGATCCGTGCCTTGGGCAGGCCGCGTTCGATCGCGCGCGTCATCCCGCCGAGCGCTTCTACTTCCTGGATTTCGGCCCAGGCGCGTTCCATGAGGCCGGCAGTGAGCGACTCCACATAATACGAGCCACCCCAGGGATCCACCGCCTTCACGATTCCGGTTTCGCGTTGGAGCAGGAGCTGCGTGTTACGCGCAATCTCGGCGGAGAAGTCGGTCGGCAATGCCAGCGCCTCGTCGAGGGCATTGGTGTGGAGCGACTGGGTGCCGCCAAACGCGGCGGCGAGGGCCTCGACGCTGGTGCGGACGATGTTGTTGTACGGATCCTGGGCGGTGAGGCTGTAGCCAGACGTCTGACAATGCGTCCGAAGCATCAGCGAACGGGGGTCTTTCGGGCCGAAGGGCTCAACGAGCCGGGCCCACATGACGCGCGCGGCGCGCAGCTTCGCGATCTCCATGAACGGGTTCATCCCGATCCCCCAGAAAAAGGAGAGGCGCGGCGCGAATTCGTCGATACTCAGGCCGGCGGCGAGGCCGGTCCGGATGTATTCTACCCCATCCGCCAACGTGTATGCCAGCTCAAGGTCGGCCGGTGCTCCGGCCTCGTGCATGTGGTACCCCGAGACGGAGATCGAGTTAAACTGCGGCATCCGCCGGGCAGTCATGGCGAAGATGTCGCCGACGATGCGCATCGACGGGGCCGGCGGGTAGATGTAGGTGTTGCGCACCATGAACTCCTTGAGGATGTCATTCTGGATAGTGCCCCGCAACGCCTCCGGCGCCACGCCCTGTTCCTCCGCGGCTACGATGTAAAACGCCATGATCGGGAGGACTGCACCGTTCATGGTCATCGAAACCGACATCTGGTCCAACGGAATGCCGTCGAACAGCCGCTTCATGTCCTCGACAGAGTCGATGGCGACGCCGGCTTTGCCCACATCCCCCCGGACGCGCGGATGGTCGGAGTCGTACCCCCGGTGCGTGGCCAGGTCGAAAGCGATCGACAACCCCATCTGGCCGGCGGCCAGGTTGCGGCGGTAGAATGCGTTGGATGCCTCGGCGGTGGAGAAGCCGGCATACTGGCGGACGGTCCAGGGGCGGACGACGTACATGGTCGAATACGGTCCGCGCAGATAAGGGGGAACGCCGGCGGTGTAGCCCCGATGGGGCATGCCGGCGGTATCTCCCGCTATGTAGGCCGGTTGTATATCGATGCCCTCGGGCGCGGCCCAGATCGCAGCCGAGGGTGGGTGCGAGGCGAGGGCCGGCGGAGCATATGGGAGGATGGAGAAATCGGGTTTCATGGCTTCAGGAGGCCGCGTCGAGGGTATGCAGCGAGGCGTCGGTGAGGTCGGGGTCGCCGCTGGTTTCCAGGATCTGAAAGAGCCGCCACGCGCGCCGGGCGAGGGCGTCCGTGAGCTGTTCGATGTACGATGCGCCGGCGGCGGGGTCGCTGACGCGGCCCAGGTAGGCTTCGTGGCGGAGGACGTGGTGGGTGTTTAGCGCAAGCCGGTCCCACGCCGGAGCGTCGCCCCCGGGATGGACAAGCAGTGCCGTGCATCCGCCAAGTACGGCGGCGAGGGCCATCGGTGTGGTGCGGAGCGCGTGGGTGTGTGGATCGTCCCCCGAACAGCGTTCGGTTTCCGCCAGGAGCGCCAGGCGAGGTAACGCCCTCAGCCCGGGGTCGTAGGCGAGCGCGATCTGTCCGACGAGTCGTGGCAGGGCGCGTAGGCGGGCCAGTTCAGGGAAAAATAGCCGACCCAGAGGCAGTGCGTACTGCAAGCCGGTCAGCACGGCGGGTAAAGGCCAGCCTGTGGCCAGACCCTGATCGATGTGCCTGCGCACCAGTGCGAGGGAAATCGCCAGTTGGACAGACAGCGATGCATGGGCGAAGGGCGTGATATCCACGCCGAGCGTCCGAACGCCGGGCGCCTGCCGGCGCACCGTGCTGGCGGCTGGCCAGCAGGCGTCGATCAGTGTGGACAGGGCGCCGGGCCTCGTCTTGAGGCGCCAGAGATACGCCCCCGTGGCGGATGTGGGGATGGCCTGTTCGGAGAGGGGCTTCGGGGAAAAGAGGTAGAGGGGAAGCGGCGTAGCCGGCCATGCGCCATCCGCCGCATCGATCGCCAGCGCATCCGCTCCGCCGATAGTGGCCGCATTCAACCGAGCGCTGAACCCCGCGTCGGCCGAGTGCCCGGCCGATGCGCAGGCAATCCAGCCCGGCGTGGAGGGGTAACGGAGCGGGGCACCGGCAGCGGGGAGGTCATCGACCGAATACAGGGCGCGTACGGTGACGCCTGGCGCCGGCGCCCACGTCATCGCCTCATCGACCGAGCGCCCCTTGAGGTCGGCCGACACGGCGTCCAGCCACGCCGAAGCGCCGGCCGGTGGGAAGTAGCGGAGAAGGTCGAGGGCTTCGCCCGACGGCTCGTCGATTAACGGATGATTCGGGTCGTAGTGCAAGCTATTTCTGGTTTCTGGCGCGGGGGCCAGAATGACATGTTTGTTGTTGTTGAACGGCTACCCGCTTCCTGAATTGGCCCCATCGCCAATCACGAATCACGAAGCGAAGAGTGCCCGGTACCTCCGCACCAGGTCGAACACCGCGATGCCATACGCCACCGACACGTTGAGGGATTGTTTCGAGCCGTACTGTGGAATCTCGATCGCCAGGTCCGCCAGGGCCAACACCTCATCTTGCACACCTTGCACCTCATTGCCCAGCACGAGGGCGAGGGGGAAATGGCATGGGAGGAGATCGTGCACACGAGAGGGGGTGTCCGTCAGTTCCAACACAGCGATGGTGTAGCCCTCGGCCTTGATTCGGCGGATGCACTCCACCGTGTTTTCCACATGCTCCCAGGGAACCGTTTCCTGGGCTCCGAGTGCGGTTTTGTGCAATCCCTGATGATCAGGGGTGGCTGTGATGCCTGTCAGATAGAGCTTCTCGATCCACGCCCCGTCCGATGTACGGAAGAAGGAGCCGACATTGTGCATTGAACGCACGTTGTCGACCACCACCGCAATCGGGTGCCGGGGAGAGTGGCCCTGGTCCGCAGGAGTAAGACGCACGATTTCCTCGTGCCGTAATTTCCTCATACCGCTTTTTATCATCACGACGCCGGCCTTCCCGCCTGCGTCGTTAGCCCGTGCATCGCATGAATCGATCGTTTGCTCTTCTCACCTTGTTGCTCGTATGGCCGGCGCTTTCCGGCTGCCAGACGCTCAAGGAAATCGCCAATCTGCGCCAAGTCGATTTTTCACTGGATCGGCTGAGCGGCCTGAACCTCGCCGGCGTCCCGCTGGACAACATGCGCTCGTACCGCGACCTGAGCGCCGGCGACCTGTTCAAACTCACGACGGCCGTCGCCCGGCGCGATCTTCCACTCCGCTTTAACCTGCATGTTGCGGCCCTCAATCCAGAGACCAACTCGGTGGTTGCGCGCATGGTGCGCATGGACTGGACGTTGTTCCTGGAGGATCGGGAGACGATCAGCGGCGTGGTGAATCAGGAGCAGGTGCTCAACCCGGGGCAGGTGGTCGATATTCCCGTGGCGATCGACCTGGAACTGCTCAGCTTCTTCGATAAAAACGCACAAGACCTGGTCGATCTCGTACTCTCTCTCAGCGGCCAGGGCGGAGCCCCCAAAAACGTCCGCCTCCAGGCCGTACCCGTCATCGATACCGTCGTCGGCCCCATTCGCTACGCGAATCCGATCATGATCGTGAACCGGGAGGTGGGGTGAGGCCGGAGAAAAGTGAAAAGTGAAAAGTGCAAAGTGAAAAGTGCAAAGTCACTCCCCTTTTTCCTTTTTCCTTTTTCCTTTTTCCTTTTTCCTTTTTCCTTTTTCACTTTTCACTTTTCACTTCCAATTGCCTTTCCTTCCTGCCATAATCGCCCTCGACGGACCGGCCGGCTCCGGAAAGACCTCTACGGCTCGCGCCGTCGCTGAGCGACTCGGCTTCGTTTACCTGGACACGGGCGCCATGTACCGTGCGGTGACGCTGGCGGCCCTGGAGGCCGGGAGTGCGCTGACAGATGAAGCGGTGGGCCGGCTGCTGGCCACGCTGCGGCTCGACCTCGGGTATCGCGACGGGCACATGACCGTTCGGATCGATGGAGACGATGCGACGGAACGCCTGCGGGGGCAAGAGGTGGGCCGGCATGTCAGCCAGGTGAGCGCCCTGCGTTCCGTGCGCGTGAGGATGGTCGAGGCCCAGCGCGAGATAGCCCGCTCCCAACTCGCGGCAGGACGGGGTGTGGTGGTCGACGGGCGCGATATCGGGACGGTCGTGTTTCCGGAGGCGACGCTCAAGATATTTATGTCCGCCAACGCCCGGGTACGCGCCAAACGTCGGCAACGCGAGCTGGCCGAGAAAGGGGACCGCCGCAGCGTAGGCCAGGTGCTGGCCGAAATCGAGTCCCGCGATGCCCTCGATAGTGGGCGCGACCTCGCGCCACTCCGCCGGGCCGACGATGCCATTACGCTCGATACCAGCGAGTTAACGATGGACGAGCAAGTTTCATTTGTAGTTAACAAACTCTCGGAACGCCTCGGCGAACGGTTCGTATGAGCCGTTTGTCGATTTTAGTGTTCTGGCGCCGGCTGCGCCGGAGGGGGATCGCCCCCCGGTTTTCTTTTTCTAACCCTAATCTCCTGAGGATCCGGCACGATGAGGGCCGCCGGGCCGCGGGAGCTAAACGCCCTGGCGCCGTCGCATTCCTCATCGCAACCCGATGTGGCGGCTCTGGAGAATACGAATGGCTGAAGATCAGCAAAAAACAACCGACCCGTCAGAAAGCGTAGAGGCTAGTGTGCAAACTAGTGTGGAAACTAGCGTTGATACCAGTGTGGAAACTGGTGTGGAAACTAGCGTTGATACCAGTGTGGAAACTGGCGTTGATACCAGTGCAGACGTCAGTGTCGACTCCGCCTCCGCTACGATCGAGACCGAAGTTATCCCCGCGCCGGCTGTGGCCAATGCCACTCCTGCTCCAGCCCCCGCGCTGTCTGTGCCAGAAATGGCTCGCGCCCCGGAATTCATCGGCTTCCGCGGCGAGATTGAAGGCCAGGTCATTAAACTGGCCGACCTGAATCGCGGTATCGAAGATCCGGCCGCGAAAGCGATGTACGACTCGCTTCGCCGCATGATCGACGAGACCCTGACCAACGTAACGGAAAACGAGATCGTATCCGGACGCGTCGTCAGCATCGGCGAAAAAGACATTGTCATCGACATCGGGTTCAAGAGCGACGGCATCATCGCCCGCAACGAATTTGATACCGAACTGGCGCCCGGTGACGAAATCGAGGTATTCCTCGAGCGCATCGAAGACTTTCAGGGCCAGCTCATCCTCTCCAAAACGAAGGCCGATACGGTCAAGCGCTGGCAGCGGATCGAGACCGCCCATCTCGAAGAGAAGGTGCTTGAAGGCACGATCGTTCGCCGCATCAAGGGCGGCATGATCGTCGAACTCTTCGACGGCATCGAAGCCTTCCTCCCGGGTTCGCAAATCGACGTGCGCCCCGTCCGCGATTTCGACGCGTACCTCGATAAGCGGATGGAGTTCAAGATCGTCAAGCTCAATCCGGCCAACGAGAACATCGTCGTATCCCACAAAGCGCTCATCGAGAAAGACCTCGAAGAACAGCGTCAGAAGATCCTCTCCTCGATGGAGCCGGGCCAAGTGCTCGAAGGCACCGTCAAGAATATCACCGACTTCGGTGTGTTCATCGACCTCGGCGGCGTCGACGGCCTGTTGCACATCACGGACCTCTCCTGGGGCCGCGTGTCGCACCCGTCGGAACTCGTCGAGCTGGACCAGAAGCTCAACGTGGTGGTGCTGGACTATGACAAGGACCGTCAGCGCATTTCGCTCGGCCTCAAGCAGCTCCAGTCGCATCCGTGGGAGAACATCGGCGAGAAGTACAAGGAAAGCGACGAGGCCGAAGGCAAGGTGGTTTCGATCACCGACTACGGCGCCTTCGTCGAGCTGGAAAAGGGTATCGAAGGCCTCGTCCACATCTCGGAAATGAGCTGGACGGAGCACATCAAACACCCGAGCCAGATGGTTTCGCTCGGCCAGATCGTCAAGGTTCGCATCCTCAACATCGACAACGAGGGCAAGAAGATTTCCCTCGGCATGAAGCAGCTCGAACCCGATCCGTGGGTGGGCATCGCCGCCCGCTATCCGGGTGGCACGGTGCTGCGCGGTAAGGTGCGCAACATCACGAACTTCGGTGTCTTCGTGGAGATCGAGCCGGGTATCGACGGGCTGGTCCATATTTCGGACCTGTCCTGGACGAAGAAAATCCGCCATCCTTCCGAATACGTGAAGAAGGGCCAGGATCTGGACGTCGTCATTCTCAACATTGACGAGAAAGAACGCCGTATCTCGCTCGGCCACAAGCAGATCGAGACGAACCCCTGGAACGACTTTGCGAAGATATACTCGGACGGCACCGATACCGACGCGACGATCAAGAAGATCGTCGACAACGGCATCGAAGTGTCGCTCGGGCTTGAACTGGACGGCTTCGTGCCGGCCGGCGAGCTCAAGAGCGGGCCGAAGACCTTCCAGGATGCGTACAAGGAAGGGGAAACCCTCCACCTCCGCGTCATCAAGTTCGACCCGAACCAGAAGGAGATCCTCCTCAGTGAAACCGCCAAACAGCGCGCGGACGAACGCTCGAAGAAGGACGACGAACACAAGGAACGCCGGAAAGAGCAGGACACCGAACGTCAGGTCGTCCAGGACTTTCAACGCAAAACCGCCAACGCTACGGGTCCGACCACTCTCGGCGAACTCAGCGGTCTCGAAGAGCTGAAGCGTAAGATGGAGGCTAATGAGGCCACCGCAGCCACAGCGGCCGCCACCGATAAGGTTGATGCCGCCAAAGCTGATGCCGCCAAAAAAGCTGATGCCGCCAAAAAAGCTGATGCCGAAGTGGCTGATGCCGAAGTGGCTGATGCCGAAGTGGCTGATGCCGACGTGGCTGATGCCGACGTGGCTGATGCCGACGCTGAAGGCACCGACGAGCCGGCCGTCTGAGCGGTCGTTTCTTCCTGATTCAAGGGCTGCACTCGACACCGGGTGCAGCCCTTTTTTTTACCACCCCGCCGCCCAGCGGGCCAGCACGTCCTCCGAGAGACTCCCATCGATGGCCTCGGCCAGCCGATCGCCCATCAGGGCTCCGAACTTGAACCCGTGGCCCGAAAAGCCGGCCATCGTCCACGTCCGCCCCGCACGGCCCACATAAAACCGCTCCTCCGGGGCTACGGTGTAGAAGCAGACCTTCGCGCGCTCGACCGAGAACCGGTCGAATCCTCGCAACCGGCCCTTCGCCGCCGCCAGGATCTCGTTCACCTCCTCATCCACCTCCTCATCCGTCGCCTCACGTGTTGCATCCGGGTCGCCTCGCATCGAAAACCGATGATCCCCGATCTTTAATCCCTTGTCCCCGCGCGGCGGCACCAGGTAAAAACCGCTGTCGGGGTCGATGTCCAGCAGCATCGGCGCTTCCGTCCAGGCGCCGGCCTGTTCGAGAGGTGGATTTAGATACACCACCACCTGGCGGGACGGCACCAGCGGTGGTGCATTCGTGGGGGCTAATGCCGGGGACCACGCGCCGGCGGCCACGACCAGCAGATCGGCCTGAATGGCCGTTCCATCTTCCAGGAAGGCAACTCCTGCGTCATGATCGACACGGCGAATCGCGGTATTCGGATGCAGCGCCGCACCGGCTCGTTCCAGGTAGCCGGCCAGCCCCAGGAGAATATCAGCCGCTTGTAAGAAACCGCCGCTCTTCAGGTACAAGGCCTGGCGAAGGCCGCTGGCATCCAGAAAAGGAAACCGCTCTTCGATGGCCCCCGGGGCGATGCGTGTGTAAGGATGACCCAGGGCGTCAAGCACGCGCGCCGAGTCCGCCGCCCACCCGCCGAGCTGCCGGCTCAGGACGAGTGTGCCTGTCTCGCGGTAATACGAAACGCCGAGATCTTCCCACAACCCCGCCCAGGCGCGGAACGCGGGGTCGATCATTGCCGCGTAGCCCTGTTGGGCGCCGTAGGGATATCGGATGAGCCGGTGGTCGTCGAACGACGAAGCGAGGGGATTGGGGATGGGGCCGCGATCATACACGGCCACGCGGTGGCCTCGTTTGACCAGCGCGCGAGCGGCGCAGAGCCCCATGATGCCGGCGCCGGCGATGGCTACTTTCATACCCATTCAATCCGATTGTCATCGTGAGCCGGTCCGATGCAATCGGGCCGTGTCGAACTGCCTGCCCCCGTGAAATCGGGGGACCTTCCGACCCACAGACAGGTGTTCTTTCAGGTGTCACTGCGTGAATTCCGTGTATCACGATACACCAACTCCGCCGCGGCCAGGTCCTCCAGCGCGCAGCCGACCGATTTAAAGAGCGTGATCTCCTCATCGGAGACGCGTCCCTTTACGACTCCCCGGCACAGGTCGAACAGATCCCCAACGACGTCCTCGGGCCGAAAAACGCCAGTGGCGATGGGTTGGAGGAGGTCGCCGGCCTCGGCGAGTGCGCCCTCGCGTGTGTCCACGTAAACGCGGGAGCGGCGGATCGTTTCATCGTCCGACTCGCGCATGTCGTACGTAAAGCCCCCGATCAGGTCGACATGGGTACCCGGCCGCAGTCTGTGCCCATCGAACAGCGGCGTGTGGCTCATGGTGGCGCAGGTGACGATGTCCGCCCATCCCAGCGCCTCGTTCGGGTCCCCCACGGCCTCGGCCTCCAGGCCTTCCGCAGAGAGCGAGGCCGCCAGCGCCGCCGTGCGTTCGGGTTTCCTGCCCCAGACGCGGACGGAGTCGATTCCCAGCACGGCCGCGTAGGCCCGGGCGATGTAGGGCGCCAACCGGCCGGTGCTGCAGAGGAGCAGGCGCCGGCTGTCTTTCCGGGCCAGATAGCTAGCCGCCAATACGGACGCCGCCGCCGTCCGGTGAAGCGTGATCGTCGCTGCATCCATCACGGCGAGCGGCGTGCCTGTGGCGGTGTCGAACAGCAGGTATTGCCCCTGAATGGACGGGTGGCCGCTGGCGGGATTTTGGGGGTAGACGGTGACAAGTTTGACGCCGGCGAGCCCGCCCGGGCCAGAGGTCCACGCCGGCATCAATAGCAAAATGCCCGGCGAACCGATCTCGTGGTGATGCCGGACGGGCGAGACGACCTCCCGTTGGAATTGCTCCCGCAGGGCGTCGACCAGAGGGTGCCAGGGAAGCATGGAAGCGATTTCGTCGGCCGGATAGAGGCGCATGGTCCGTTATTGATCAGAGGTGTCAACAATAATATCAGCGCATAAAAAACGTGCTCCTTCATCCCGGCCCCCGAGCCGGGATCTAGGGTGTGTCGACAATCAACGAGGCAGGCGTCTTTCCGCCGATTTCGCGCAGCTCGTCGTTCCTTTTCTCGCGAGATGCGCTGCATCGCGCTCGAAA
>JAWXAX010000265.1 GCA_034439735.1 Rhodothermales bacterium
GCTGTAGACCTCTTCGGGTGGGGGGGGGTAGTTGCCGCGGCGTGGTTCGGTGATGAAGCGCCCGAACCAGGTGTCAAACGCCGCGCTGTCGCCGAGCGCGTCGAAGACGACGGCGCGCATCTTCGCGAATACCATGGGCGTGATCTCCCCGGGATGCGTGGGCAGGGTAAGATCGGGGTCGGCGTATCGGTCGAGCGGTGTGAAGCGGTCCGCCACGTGGTCGATATAGCCCGTCACGACATCGGCGAAGGAAGGCGCGCGGAAGCCGATCGAGAACGTCATGCAATTACCGATGGCCGTGCCGCGGTGGGCGACTCGGGGCGGCAGATACAGCATGTCCCCGGGGCCAAGCACCCAGTCTTCATCCGGCTCGAAATGGGCCAGGACGCTGACATCCATATCCGGCAGGATCGCGTCGTCGTCGACCGGTTCGCGGGTAATTTCCCAGCGGCGGTGGCCGTGGCCCTGGAGGAGGAAGACGTCGTAGTTGTCGATGTGCGCGCCGACGCCGCCCTGGGGCGGGGCGTAGCTAACCATCACATCGTCGACACGCCAGTTGGGGACGAAGCGGAAGGAGTCGAGCAGCGTGGCCACGGCCGGCACATATCGGTTGACTTCCTGGACGAGGAGGGTCCAATGGGTCTCGGGTAGATCGTAAAAGTTCTCCTCGAATGGGCCGTGGAGGAGCTGCCATGGGTAGTCGCCCCCGCGTTCGAGCACCAGGCGGGCGTCGGCATCGTCTTCGCAGGCGATGTCCATCAGCTCTTCGGGCGAGACCGGCGTCACCATCCCCGGAAAAGCCCCACGGATGAGCAGCGGCTTTTTCTGCCAGTAGATCTCCAGGAAGGCTTCCAACGAGAGGCCGCCAAGGAGGGTGTCGGGGGAGGGCATGGTTCTCACGGATAATCTCTGCTAGGGGTTCAGGGGGTGTATCAGCCGAAAAGATACGACAATAGCTTGAAGAGCGGCCAAATCATCAACAACAGGAACACCCAGCGTGCATACCGCACCCCGGACCGCTCCTGCGGGAATTCGTAGTCGCAGTGCGGGCACACTGGCTCGGCATCGTCTACCTCAAGAGCGCAGGAGGGGCATTCCATGGTTGGTTGGCAGGTTGCAGGTTGGCAGGTTGGGGTTGGTCATTAAAAGAACGTGCAACTTGTAACCTGACAACCTGCCAACCATCAGTTTACGGCGAAAAAGGGGATGGTGCGAAACCGAAGGGGGGGTTACGGTTAAGAAGCCGGCAACTCCCGCTCAGGGCGCCCTGGGCGGCCGCTGACCGCGCCCTCTATCGCACGTTTCTTGATGAAAGACTATCTGATTCAAACGCTTCGCCAGGTGCTTGCCGGTATCGACGGCGTGCCGGCGGATTTTGAGCTCGAACTGGAGACGCCGCAGAACCCCGAACACGGGGATCTGGCGACGAACGCGGCGATGAAGCTGGCGCGGCACCTGAAACAATCTCCCCGCGCGATCGCGGACGACCTCGTCCGCCGGCTCCGCGCGTTGCCGGTAGATCCCAAACGCATCGCGGGGATCGAGGTGGCAGGGCCCGGCTTTATCAATTTCCAATTCGCCGTTACGTTCCTATCGGACGCCCTCGCCGGCGTGCTGGTCGTGGGCGACACCTATGGCCGCTCGACCCTCGGAGGCGGTCAACGAGCGATCGTCGAATATGTAAGCGCTAACCCGACGGGGCCACTCACGGTGGGGCACGGGCGCAACGCCGTCCTGGGGGATACCATCGCCAACCTGCTCGCGTGGTCCGGCTTCGACGTCACGCGCGAATATTACTTCAACGACGCCGGCCGGCAGATGCGCATCCTGGGCGAGTCCGTCCAATCCCGCTATAACGCGCTCGTGCGCCCGGGCGGGCCGACACGTCAGATCGAGCGGGGCGAGGGGGAATTTGTGGAGGTGCCGGCGGATTTCCCGGAGGACGGGTATCAGGGCGATTACATCATCGACATCGCCCGGACCATTCAGCGGGCGCATGGCGATGCGCTAGTGGGTTCAACGGACGTGACGCCCTTCAAACGGGCGGCCGAGGAGGCGATCTTCGCCGACATCAAGCAGTCGCTACGCCGTCTTCATATCGAGATGGACACGTTCTTCAACGAGCACTCCCTGTACGAATCGGGCGCGATCTGGAAGATCGTCGAACGCTTCCGCGATCAGGGCGTGGCATACGACAGCGCCGGCGCCGTCTGGTTCAAGACGACGGCGTTCGGCAAAGAAAAAGACACCGTGCTCGTGAAGAGCACCGGCGAGCCCACCTACCGGCTGCCCGACATGGCCTACCACGCGGATAAATTCGAGCGCGGCTTCGACATCATGGTCGATATCTTCGGGGCGGATCATATCGCGACCTACCCGGATGTTCTCCACGGGGTGAGCGTACTTGGGTACGATCCGACGAAGATCCAGGTGGTGATCTACCAGTTCGTGACGCTCGTCCGCGCCGGCGCGCAGGTCAAGATGAGCACCCGCAAAGCCAATTACGTGACGCTCGACGAGTTGATGGACGAGGTCGGCGAGGATGTCACGCGCTTCTTTTTCCTTATGCGATCGCCGAATACGCATCTGGAGTTCGACCTGGACCTGGCCAAGGAGGCGCGGGAGAAAAACCCGGTCTTTTACCTACAATACGCCCATGCGCGCGTCTGCTCGATCCTCCGCAAGGCCGTGGAGGTCGGTTTCGTGTTTGGCGCCCAAGCGAACCTGGGTCTGCTCGTCCACGAGACAGAGGAGGCGCTCATCAAGCAGCTGCTCGCGTTCCCGGAGATCGTTCAGCAGGCCGCCCTCGCGAAGGAGCCCCACCGCGTCATTAACTACCTGAACGAGGTCGCCACCGCTTTCACCCGGTTTTATGACGCCTGCCGGATCATCGGCGAAGCGCCGGACCTGGCCACGGCCCGCATGCACCTCGCCCAGGCCGCCCGCATCGTCCTCAAAAACGGCCTCACTGTGCTAGGCATCTCGGCGCCCGAGCAGATGTGAGAAAGGGTTTAAGGGTTAAGGTTCGAGGTTCAATGTGGATCTTCCTTGAACCTTGAACCTTGAACATTAAACGTAAAACGCTAGCAGTCATCCTCAGTATGCGCATTGCTTTCCAGGGGGAAATCGGGGCTTTTAGCGAGGAGGCAACGCTGGCGTTGTATCCCGGGGCTACGCCGCTGGCGACGGTGTCGTTCGACGAGGTATTCCGGCAGGTGGCCGATGGCTCGGTGGATCGCGGGGTGATTCCGATCGAGAATACGCTTTTTGGTAGCGTGCATGTGAATTACGATTTGCTGCGGGCGTACGATCTGGTGATCGAAGGGGAGTGGTACCTGCGGATCCGGCACAACCTGATGGCGTTGTCGGGGGCTACCTTGCCGGCCATCCGCCGCGTGCTCTCGCACCCGCAGGCGCTGGGGCAGTGCCAGGCGTTTTTGAAGGAGCACCTGGCCCACGCCGAGCCGGCGCCGGTCTACGATACTGCCGGAGCCGCCAAGATGGTGGCCGAAAATGGCGACCTCACTGAAGCGGCCATCGCCAGCGAACGGGCTGCCGAAACGTACGGCCTGACGATCCTGGCGCGCGGGGTCGAGAGCAACCACCAGAACTACACCCGCTTCCTGGGGCTGGTCCGCCGCGACGCCTGGGAGCGCCGGCCGGTCGATGGTCCTGCGAGAACGTCGATCGTGTATACCATGCGCGAGAACGTGCCGGGGGCTCTGTTCAAGAGCCTGGCAGTGTTTGCGCTGCGCGACATCGACCTGTTCAAGATTGAGAGCCGGCCGGTCGTCGGCAGCCCGGGCAACTATCTGTTTTATCTGGATCTAGGAGGTGACGCGGAGACCCCACCGCTGCGTCAGGCGCTTGCTCATCTCACCGAGATCTCGGCGGAAGTGAGGGTGTTGGGCTCGTATCTCAAAGCCGACATCGGGTGACGTGAACTTTCATCCGCCGGCCTACGTTGTACCCCCAATCGTTGCCTGGAACTACCTCTTGCCATTCATCAGGCCCCTGGCGGATATTCTCCCGCTATCGGACATCCTCCAGTAGACCGCATCTTTCGACGTGTCGATCATTCCCTACAGCGTGCGCGAAGGCTTCGCCGGCTTCCAACGTGCCAAGTTTGCCGTCTTTACCTCCACCAGCGCCATGGCGGTTGCGCTTATCCTCATCGGGCTCTTCGGCTTGCTGAGTTATCAGGCCCAGCAGGTGAGCGACTGGTTGCGCCAGCGCGTGGGGGAATTGGAGATCTTCCTCCAGGACACCATCGACACGCCCATGGCCCGGGCGTTGCACGAACGCGCCGGCGCGACGCTCGGTGTGGACGGTGCCGATTACATCTCGCAGGAGGAGGCGACCCGTATTTTCCAGGAGGAATTCGGAGATGGGGCCGAGATCTTCCTCAGTGAATCCTTTTTGCCGTCGTCGATCAAGGTGAGGATCCAGTCCAACTACGCCAATCCAGACAGCCTGCACGCCCTCATCGCGGAATTTGAGAGCTGGAACCGCGTCGATGAGGTCGTCTTCAACGAGCCACTCCTGGCGAAGGTGCAGGAAAATCTGCGGTTGTTGAACACCGTGGGTCTGGCGCTGGGCATCATCGTCATCCTGGCGTCGCTGTTCCTGGTGGCGAATACGATCCGCCTCACCATTTATGCCCGCCGGCTGTTGATACGCACTATGAAGCTCGTCGGCGCAACCGATTCGTTTATCCGCCGGCCGTTCCTCGTCGAGGGCGTGATGCAGGGCATTCTCGCCGGCATCGTCGCAAGCCTCGTCGTTTGGGCGCTATTCACGGGTCTTGGCAACTACCTGCCTCAAATGGCCATCTCGGGCACGACGGTCGCCGCGCTCCTCGCCGGCGTCGTGGTCTGCGGCGCACTGCTCGGGTGGCTGGGTTCGCTGTTTGCCGTGCGGCGGTTTATCCGAACCATCCAACTGCATTAATCTAATACTTCGGACACTTTTTGTAGCTGGACCGTTTCTGACGATCAGGCCCCTCCTCGATTCGAGGAGGGGCCTGAATTGTCACGCGGCAGCGCACTCCTTTGTAAACTGTCCGAAGTATTATTAATCGCCATCTGCAGGCACTACGCCGGCTCGTTGCGTAATACCCACTCGATCGCGCGCCGCATCATCTCGCGCCCCGATCCGATCTCGAGCTTCGTCTTGATCCGCTCGACATGGGATTCGATCGTCTTCACGCTGAGGGTGAGTTTGTCGGCGATTTCCTGGAGCGTCAACCCGTGACCGATATTCAGAAACACCTGAAACTCGCGGTCGCTCAGGGCCGATAACGCGGTTTCCTGGCGCGGACTCATCATTCCTTTGATCACCGTCTGTGCGACATTCGGGCTGAGGAATAACTCGCCCGAGGCGACGCAGCGG
This sequence comes from Rhodothermales bacterium, assembly GCA_034439735.1. Classification (NCBI taxonomy): domain Bacteria; kingdom Pseudomonadati; phylum Rhodothermota; class Rhodothermia; order Rhodothermales; species Rhodothermales bacterium. Next base: position 5,392 of record JAWXAX010000265.1, read on the forward strand.
ATGGCATCGAGCACCTTCGCCGGGGCTTCCTGCTTCATGATGTAACCCATCGCGCCGGCGCGGATCACGCGTTCCGCGTAGATCTTCTCATCGTGCATCGACAGTACAAAAACGCGGACGCCGGGCACGTGCGCCTTGATGGGCGCGATGAGATCCAGCCCGGTGGCTCCCCGCAGCGAGAGGTCGAGGACAACCACATCCGGCGTCGAGTCCTTGATGGCGGCGAGCAAATCATTATCGCCGTCGGACTCGCCGCACAGCGTCATGTCCGGCTCGCGGTCAATGAGCCGGCCCATGCCTTCTCGCACAATGGGGTGGTCGTCTACCAAAAAGATGCGCAAACTCATAGGTGGGCGTCGATAGCGTCGGTGGTGGGAATTATTCGGAAGTATCGAAACGGCAGGTGACGATGGAGCCGCCGGCCGGGTTGGGCATGATCATAAATTCGCCGGCGATCATCGTGGCCCGGTAGTCCATGATGCGCAGCCCCAGGCCGCGGCGGTCCTGCGAAACGGGGGCGAAGCCCACGCCGTTGTCGGTCACGCGGAGCGCCAGGCGGCCGTGTTCGCGGTCGAGCCGAATCTGGATGGCTGAAGGCGCGGCATGTTTGACGGCGTTGTTCACGGCTTCCTGTGCGATGCGGTAGACCTGCGTCGCGACCTCGGCCTTGAGCGTCGGAAGCGACGCATCCACGGACAGCGAACAGGGGATGCCGTAGATGCCCTCCGTCTGGAGGGCGAGCCGCTGGAGACCGTCGTGGATGCCGCGCATATCGACCGTGACAGGATCCAGCCCTTCCGCGAGATGCCGCGTCTGGCCGATGGCGTGCTCCACGAGCAGGCTGATTTCGCGCAGCGCCTGGTCATCGATCGCCTCGCCGACGCGGACGGTCTGTTGGAGGCCGGCCACCATGAACCCGATGCCCGTCAGGAGCTGCCCGAGGCCGTCGTGCAGGTCCTGGCCGATCCGTCGCTGCTCCCGCGCGCTGATCTCCAACACCTCCCGTTGCATCCGCTTGCGCTCGGTCACATCCCGGCAGATGATCATCACCGATTGCACGGCCCGGGAATCCTCCATCTCTGGCACGAGCAGCGCCCGGTAGCTCGCGATGCCGCGGCTCGATCGCTGGTCGTATTCCATCTCAACGGCGCGCGCGGTGGCGAATACTTCGTTGATGTGTTTACGCCAGAGGTTCGCGAGATCGGGAGAGGTACAGACCTCCTCGACGTGTTTGCCGACGTAGTGGTTGGGGCTCAGGCCGGCGACCTCGAGGGCCGCTCGGTTCGCGGACAACAGCCGATGGTGCCCGTCGAACCGGATGATCGGGTAGGGAACGTGATCGGATATCGTTTCCAACTCGAGGGTGCGGGCGCGCAGCGCCTCTTCCATCTGCATGCGCTCGGTGATGTCGAACGCGGCGCCCAGGCCGGCGGGTTTGCCGCGGTACATCACCGTGCCGACATTGATGTGCATCCAGCGGATTTCCCCGGATTTGTGCACCATGGGTACTTGCAACTCATTGTGCATGGTTTGCCCCCCCAGGCGCGCCTCGCCCCGGGCACGAACCATCTCGCGGGTCTCCGGCGCCGCCAGTTCCCAGTAGTGCATCTGCACCAGCTCTTCGCGCGTGTACCCGGTCATCTTCACGGCCATCTCGGTCCCGAAAACGTAATGCCCGTCCTGGTACAGGAAAAAACCGATCGGTGCGGACTCCGCGAACTCCTGGAATAAACCAACAAGTTCATCGAGTGAGTCGACTTTTTGCTTGTACCGGACCAGCCCCAGGTGTAACCCAATGCCTCCCACCAGCAGGCAGATACCGTAAAACGAGAGGGCGAACTCGGCCGTTTGCCACCACGCCGGCGTCCCGTCGTGCACCAGCGCGAGCACGGCGTAAACGGTGGATAGGGAGATGGCCGCAGGTAGAAAAAGGAGCCAGCGATGCACATAGGCGCGCAGAAGCCACAGCGACCAGGCCAGTGCGCCAAGGTGCAGTCCGATGCCGAAGAACGCAAATAGCCAGTTCATGACGCGGGATGGGAGAGGGTCTCGTACCGTGGGCACGCCGGCCGGCCGGTGGGACGGGGGTCGCCGTGGCGTGGAACCAAAGATACAACCGCCGATTCACGAGTCCGATTGTTTCTCGAAAGCTATGCGAATCGGACTCATCTACGACATCTTCGAGGCGTACCCCTGGGCGCCCGGCGATCCACCGGACGCCGACGCGGAGTATGAGCCCGCGGCCACGGTCCTCGCGCTCGAAGGTGCGATCCGCGCGCTTGGCGCCGAGCCCGTGCGGATCGGGACGGCGCGCGATCTGCTGGCGGCCATCACCCGGCTCGACGTGGATGTGGCGTTATCCATCGCCGAAGGCGCACACAGCCGCAACCGCGAGGCCTTCGCTCCGATCCTGCTCGAAATGGCGGGTATACCGTATCTCGGGTCGGATGCGCTCACGCTCTCGGTGTGCCTCGACAAAGCCTGGACGAAGGATATCGTAGCCGCCGGCGGGGTACCTACGCCGGCCTACCGCGTCTACGCCAGCGCGGACGCGGTGGACGCCGGCGACCTCCCCGGCCCGTTCCCGCTCTTCGTGAAGCCGCGGTACGAAGGCTCGTCGAAAGGCATCACTCGTCGGTCGAAGGTGGCCACGGTCGATGCCCTGCGAGACGCCGTTGAGTTCATCACCCGCGCCTACCTCCAGGATGCGCTCGTCGAGCCGTTCATCGAGGGTGGAGGTGAGTTCACGGTGGCGGTGGTGGGTCATGCGCCGGCGGAGGCGCTCCCCGTGCTGCAGCGGGCAGTGGAGCGGACCACGCGTATCGGCTTGCATGCCCTGGATCGGCGCGGCTACGCGCACGCCGACCTCGCGTACGACCTCGAAGGCACGCTCGATGCCGGCCTCGAGGCTCGGATGCAACATCTTGCCGTCCAGGCCTTTCACCACCTCGGCTGCCTCGACTTCGCCCGCGTGGACTTCCGGGTCGACCACGCCGGCCGGCCCTGGTTCCTTGAAATCAACCCCCTGCCCACCTTCGACCCCGAAGGCACCTTCGCCATCCTCGCCGAACTCATGGGGAAGTCGTATGAGAACTTCCTGGCGGGGGTGTTGGAAATGGGGATGGCTCGCGTTGGGAAGGCTCGCGCCAGCGAACCTCATGACCTTTCTTAATCTCACCATGCACGCTACCTCCGACCCCGAATACACCTCCTGGACCTGGCAGATGCGCCACCGGGTGCACGACCTGGGCACGCTCCGTTCCTACCTGGAGCCCACGCCGGATGAGGTGGAGGCCATCCGAGTGACGGACGGGATGTTTCGGTGGAATATAACGCCCTACTACGCCGGCCTCATGGACCCCGAGGATCCGGCGTGCCCCATCCGCCGGCAGGTCGTCCCACGCATGGATGAGATGGCGCCGGACATCGTGGCCGTCCTCGACCCACTCGCAGAGGTGGGGCATTCGCCGGTCAAAAACCTCATCCATAACTACCGCGACCGGGTCGCCTTCTGCGTCACGGCCGAGTGCGCCATTTACTGCCGCTATTGCCTCCGAAAGCGGATGGTCGGGGATGCGGAGTTCTTCATGAACAAGACGGAGTTGCAGGAGGCGATTGATTACATCGCGGCGCACCCCGAGATCGAAGACGTGCTCCTCACCGGAGGGGATCCGCTGATCTTCAATGATAACAACCTGGAATGGCTACTCAGCCGGCTCCGCGCGATCCCACACGTCGGCGTCATCCGCATCGGGTCCCGGTTACCCGTCACGCTCCCGTTTCGCATCACGGACGACCTGTGCCGCGTTCTGGAGCAGTATCACCCGATCTGGCTCAACACGCACTTCAACCACCCCCGCGAACTCACCCCGGAGGCCGCCACCGCGTGCGACCGGCTGCTGCGCGCCGGCATACCGGTCGGTAACCAGACTGTCCTGCTGAAGGGCATCAACGACGACCTGGAAACGATGCGCGCCCTCTGCAACGGGCTCGTCCGCATGCGCGTGCGTCCGTATTACCTCTACCAGGCCCAGGTGCTGGGGGGAACCGCCCACTTCAGAACGACCATCGAACGGGGCATAGCGCTCATGGAGGCCCTCCAGGGCCGGATTACGGGGTTCGCCATCCCGAAGTACATCCTCGATACTCCCTACGGCAAGGTGCCGCTCAC
>JAWXAX010000266.1 GCA_034439735.1 Rhodothermales bacterium
CCCACCTGCAACCAGCCCACCTGCAACCAGCCCACCTGCAACCAGCCCACCTGCAACCAGCCCACCTGCAACCAGCCCACCTGTAACCTGCCAACCTGCAACCTGCCAACCTGCAACCACCCTTATGCCATCCTATGTAATCGGCTTCGACCTCGGCGGGACGCGGCTCAAGAGCGGCGCGGTGACGCGGAATGGGCGGATCAAGGCCGCCGGCATCATGCCGTCCGGCTATACGATGGTGCCTAAAAAGCTGCTCAAGGCCTATCTGGACGAGATCAAGCGCATCACGGCCGAGATGGGGGAGGGGCCGAAGGGAATCGGGCTGGCGTTTTCGGGGGCTGTGGATCCGCGGAAGGGGGTCGTCTATTTACCTGGCAAGGTGAAGGGGTTGGAGGGGTTTCCAATCGTGGAATTACTGGAGGAGGCCGCCGGCGTGCCTGTCGTAGCCGACAACGACGGCCGGATCTCGATGTACGCGGAAGCGACGTACGGCGCGGCGCGGGACTACCCCTGGGCGATGACGATTACCATTGGGACTGGCGTCGGCTCCGGCGTGCGGCTGGATGGAAAAATCCTGCGGGACCCCCACCTCCAGTTCGGCACCCAGATGTCGCACATCGTCCAGCAATCCAACCAGGGTCACCTGTGTATCACCGGCGCTCGGGGCACGGCGGAGATGTTGTGTTCTGCGACAGCACTGGCGTTATCGGTACGCAGTGCCCTCCAGCGCGGCATCGAATCCAGCCTCAGCGACGCCTACTTCAAAGACCCTGTCAGCATAGACTTCAAGCGGGTAATCCAGGCTGTGGAAAAGGGCGACCGGTTGTGTCGGGACGAACTCGACCGCTGGATCGAGCAACTTGGCTGGCTGCTGGTGAGCGCCGTCCACGTCTATGCGCCCGAACTCATCATCCTTTGCGGCGGAGCGACCCACGCAGCTCACGTGTTCCTGGAGCCGCTCCAGCGCCACGTCAACCAGCACATCTTCCGCTACCCCGTCGGCGAGCCGATGCCGATCGTGGTTTCGGAGTTAAGCGATCACATGGGGGTGTTGGGAACGGCGGCGCGGGCGTGGGAATGGGTGGCGGAAGTGCAAAGTGCAAAGTGAAAAGTGCAAAGTAAACGCCTGGAGCAACCAAACGCGTATCACTTTTCACTTTTCATTTTTCACTTTTCACTTTTCACCTTGCACTAAACTATAGTCCGCCGTATCTGCCAGGCTGTGGGGGAGGCTGCCTCGGGAGGAGCGGAGGTAGACGAAGGGGGTGTAGGGGAGGAAGTTGGAGACGCGGGAGGTGTAAATGTCCGCCGAGTGTTCGAGCGTGCGGGCGAAATGGCTTTTGTCGTTGCCGGCGTGCATGAGCAGGCCCCAGTTCGGGTTATGGAGCTGGCCGGCGGCCGTCGCGAATTCCCCAATGCCCTCGTCCAGTGCTACGAGTTGCCGGCGGAGTTCCTGCATCTGTTCGTCGAGCCGGGCCACACTCCGGTCAGTCTGCGGGCCGTATTTTTTGTTATTGCGCTGCCGTTCGAGGCGGATGGCGGAGTACTCGCTTTCGAGCTCTTCCTTTTTGATCATCAACATCGACAGCGTGTATTGATGCTGTTCGAACGCGTCGATCGCGCGGATCTCGTCTTCGAGCTCACGGAGGATGAGGGCCGTGCGCCACCGGAGGAGGGATTTGGTGACCTTCACATCCGAAAAAATATGGTCGCCCACGTACAGGATTTTTTCGCCCGTAAGGCCCAGTGAGCGCTCGACGAGGGCCGCGTTGCCGCCGACGTAGATGCCGCCGGCCTGCAGGGGTTTGCGGTGTTCGCGCAGCAAGCCATCGTCGTTGACCACCTCGAAGATGGGCGAACGACCGGAAAAGAAATCGGGCTTGCGCGCGCCCACGATCGTGTAGTGAAACAGGTCGCGCCACGTCATATCGCCCGGCAGATACGCGTCGAAGACATACGACAGCATCGGCGCGGCGTAGCTCCACTCCGAGTTTGTGATGAGCATCACCTTTTTGCCGGACTCCTTCTGGTCCAGCAGCGCCAGCGGCATGTCCGGGTCGCGGTCGACAAACCGCTCGGGATGGTCGATGATCTCCTGCTTGAGCAGGCCTTCGAGGTGCGCATCGTCCAACACCTGGCGCGTGTGGCGGTACAGCGTTTCGTAGCCGAGCGACGGCGGCAGCTTACCCTCGTCGAGCAGTTCGACGAGTTGCATGTACATGCAGGCCTCCGAGATGGAAAAGAGCGTGTTCATGACCTTCCATCGGTCGTCGTGCAGGTCGATGAGCGTGCCCTGGTAGAGGTCCCGCTGGCGACTGAAATCCATCGTCTTCGTCCCGTGGAAGACGCGCTTGACGTATCCGAAACGATTCGCCTTGAGGACATTCCCTTCCCGCGTATCGACGATCAGCCCCTGCATGGTCAGGTTCGAATCGAACTGCAGGGTGTCCACGGGCCAGTGGAGCGTACGCTTGAGCCCCTCTCGTAGATAGGTATAGGCTCGTTCTTCCCACGCGGCCATGTCGTAGTGGATGAGCGTATAGTCCATGTCGTAGCCTATCGCTTCGATGCTACGCAGGTTGAGGGTGCGGTTGCAGAATATGCCTTTTTCGCGGGCGATGGATGTCATGTACAGCGATGATTTGCGGAGAGAGGCGTTTAACGTTTTTAATGTTGTAACGTTCAACGTTTTTACTTGGCCAGGGCTACGATCCCCAGCACAGCGGCGGCGCCGAAGCCCAGGAAACTGGATCCTTTCCAGAACTTTTTCCAGCGCTCCTCGCGTTTTCGGGCGTCGTCCACGCGATTGAACTGGGTGCGGAGCGCGGCGAGGTCGGTTTCGAGGGAGGCCGTTTGCTGGCCGATGGCGTCGCGGGATTGCGTCAGGTGTTCGATCTGAAGCAGTCTGTTCTCGGCCAGGTCGGACTGGGTGGCGACGAGCGCCTCCAGGCCGGCGATTTTCGCCTCCATCGCCGGCACCAGCTCCATCACCAGGTTGCGGTAGTGGACGGCCGCGATGCGGGGCAGGACGATGGATTCGCCGCGGGCCGGCAGGGTTATCAGGGCGACGCTATCACGGGGAGTCTGCGCTTGAGTCGGCATAGAGCCGAGCAAGAATATGATTGAGATCGCGAACGAGCGAATCAGCCGAGTGATCATAACGGGTGATGTTTTGTTGGAGCGCGCGGATCCGGTTGTTGCGGGCAACGAGCGCGTCGCCGAGGCTGTCGCGCGTGGTGAGGAGTTCGCCTTCGCGCGATTGCAGCTCGTCGAGTTCCGTCTGGAGCGCCCCGATGAGGGTCTGCAACGAGTCCCGCATCGCCTGCGAGCGCTCGAGACGCAGGAAAAGCTCCCTGTTTTCCCGGTCAATGTCGCCGCTCGACGGGTCGAACCACGCGCGGTAGGCGAAGAGCGCGCCGGCGACGGCGATCAGCACGATGAGGAGCGTAGTGCCCAGGGAGATCTTCTTTTCCATATCTATTGCAGTAAACGCATCAACATATCTGATGGTCGTCCCGGCCGCTGGTTTTCCAGGATACTCCCTGTCTGTATACTCCCTGTCTGTATACTACCTGAAAGGATACATCCCGGCCGGCTTTTGTGCGAATCTGCGAAAAATACCGGATGAGGCATCAACCGGCCCCGGTTTCGGGCGTTAACGGCTCGCTGATGCCTTGGAGGAGGACAACCACCGATGATGAATCTCGATTCTTTATACGAAATCAAACGCCGTTTCGCGGAAGTGACCGAGTTGATGTCCGTTCCGGATATCGCTCGAGACGTGACGCGCATGGTGGCATTGGGGCGCGAGCATACCGAGCTGAAGGAGGTTGTGGCGGCCATCCAGGCGTACGAGGGGATTCTGGACGAGATCGAGAACCTGCGGGAGCTGGTCCGCTCCGAGGAGGAGGAAGAGCTGGTGGTGATGGCTCGGGAAGAACTCAAGGCGCTGGAGGAGCGGCTGCCCGGCGTCGAGGAGGCGCTCCAGTTTACGCTCATCCCGAAGGATCCGTCCGACGCAAAAAACGCGATCATCGAGATCCGGGCCGGCACGGGCGGCGACGAGGCCGCGCTATTCGCCGGCGACCTCTACCGCCTGTACACCCGCTTCGCCGAGGACCAGGGGTGGAAGGTGGATCCGATGGACATGTCCCACGGATCGCAGGGCGGCTTCAAGGAAGTCATCTTCGCGCTGAAAGGCGCCGGGGTGTTTGGGACGATGAAATACGAAAGCGGCGTGCACCGCGTGCAGCGGGTGCCGGCCACCGAGGCCAGCGGACGCATCCACACCTCCGCCGCCACCGTCGCCGTGCTCCCCGAGGCCGACGAAGTGGACATCGCCATCCACCCGAACGACCTCAAGATCGACGTCTACCGCTCCAGCGGCCCCGGCGGGCAGTCCGTCAACACCACCGACTCCGCCGTCCGCATCACCCACCTCCCGACCGGCCTTGTCGTCACCTGCCAGGACGAGAAGAGCCAGCTCAAAAACAAGGACAAGGCCCTCCGCGTCCTCCGCTCGCGGCTTTACGACCAGGAACTAGCCCGTCTGAACGCCGAACGCAGCGAGGCCCGGCGCTCGATGGTCGGCTCGGGCGATCGGTCGGCCAAGATCCGCACGTACAACTTCCCGCAGGACCGCCTGACGGACCACCGCCTCGAAGGCGACGCCAAAAACTACCCGCTCGCCCAGATCATGAACGGGCACCTCGACCCCGTGATCAACGCGCTACGTACGGCCGACTATGCGGAGAAGCTGGGGCAGCTTTGACAAGGCAAAAGGGAAAAGGCAAAAGGCAAAAGGAAAAAGGAAAAAGGAAAAAGGCAAAAGGGAAAAGGAAAAAGGGAAAGCTCGATCCCGGTTCACTTTACCTTTTACCTTTTACCTTTTACCTTTTTCCTTGATTAACCGTTTGCGTGAAAATTAGCGCAGTATCGGATCTTATCCCCGGTCAACGGTTATCACGCTCCCTATCCCTGCTCCCGGCCTGCGGGGGCATGATTCACCATCATTCCACAGGGTATTTATGGCTGATAACAGGTACATGTACGAAGTTACGTACATAGTAAACGCTGTGCTCAACGACGACCAGCTCCGGGGCGTCGCGCAGCGGATACGGAAGACGATCGAGGAGAACGGCGGCGAAGTGATCGACGTGGACGAGTGGGGCAACCGCCGGCTGGCGTACCCCATCAAGAAGAAGCGGAACGGGTACTACGTCAACCTTTACATGACGGCACCCGGCAGCATCATCCCGCGGCTGGAACGCATGCTTGAGATCGACGAAGACGTGCTGCGCTACATCACGTTGCGCATGGACACGAAGATGATCAAGCACTACGAACAGTCCAAGCAGACCGGCGCACCGCAGCCGGCCTGACCCACACCCCGCTATCCACGACAGGTAAACGACTATGGAACCGAGACGCAAGCCCCAGGGCGGCGACGATGCACCGGAGGAGAAAGTACCGGGCATGGAGAAAGTCGAGTACATCGACTATAAAAATACCGAATTGCTTCTGCGTTTCTTGAACGAACAGGGGAAGATCCTGCCGAGACGCATCACGGGCATTACGGCCAAGCAGCAACGCCAGTTGACCCGCGCCGTCAAGCGCGCCCGCCACCTGGCTCTTATTCCGTTTGTTTCTGATACGGTTCGGTGAGACCATGAAGATCATACTTATAAAAGACGTTATCGGGCTCGGCGAACAGGGCGACGTGGTGACGGTGAAGGACGGCTACGGCCGCAATTTCCTGATCCCGCGCCTCCTGGGCGTAATGGCTACTCCGGGCGCGGTGAAGGCCGTATCCGAAGAACGCCGCCAGGCCTCCCGGAAGTTTGCCAAACGCAAGGACGAACAGCTCGCGCTCGTCGCGCAGCTCGAGAAGACGGAAGTCGTCGTCCATTCGCGCGTCGGCGAGGAAAACCGCATCTTCGGCACCGTCACGCCGACACAGGTGGGCATCGAACTCACGAAGCAGGGCTTCGAGATCGATCGTCGCTTGATCGAGCTGAACGAGGACATCCGCATGATCGGCGTTTACTCTGCCACCGTGCGCCTCAGCAGCGAGGCGATCGCGCAGGTCAAAGTGCGCGTCGAGCCGCTGGTGGAAGAAGGCGAATCCGCCTGATCGCGGTTTCGCGGGCTGTCTTCCTGGCTGTCCTCCTGGCTGTTTTCGTGACAGCAACATTTGAGGAAGGGTGTTCGTTACCGATGCGTAGCGAACACCCTTTTTTCATTGCAGGCCGGTGATCCCTGTCCCATGCGACGGCTCCGCTTAGTTACACTCCTCCTCTTCGTCCTCCTAGCAATAGTGGGGCGCCTATCGTTTGCGCAGGGGCCGGCCAGCGAATACGTGGCCTGGACTTCCTCTATCCTCCCCGCCACCACTGCCGCCCCGGGTGACCGGGTGACCCTCCGCCTCGATGCAACCATCGCGGCGCCGTGGAAGATGTACGCCATCGGGTCGCCGAAGCCGAGTTGGGAGCTCCGGTTTACGCTGGACGAAACCCCGGACCTCGCGCGTGCCGGCGACGTGCGCCAGCGAGAACCTGTGAACGCGTACGACGAAGGGTTCAAGACAGAGGTGCTGTACGTTAAGGATTCGCATTTTATCGAAGCGGATCTGGAGGTGACGACCTCGGCCACGGCCGGGCCCGCGCGGGTCGCAGGCACCGTGGCGTTTGTGATCTGCAACGACGTCACGCTCATCTGTCTGCCGCCGGCGCGCATGCCGTTTGAAGCGGTGCTGACCGTTGCGGGTGGTGTGTCGGGCGCTGTATTTCCTTCCGTCGTCCCACCCCTGCTCGAGCCGCCGCCCACGTCGTCTGAGACGGCGCGTGAAGTGGAGTCCGCGATCGCGCCGGCCTCTGTCGGTGCCGCCTCGGCCATCCGGTCCGGCAGCCTCTGGGGGTTCATCCTGCTGGCCATCGGGGCCGGCCTGGGCGCGCTGCTCATGCCGTGCGTCTTCCCCATGATCCCGCTTACCGTTTCCTACTTCACGAAACACGCGCACAACCGCCGAGAAGCCGTGCGCATGGCCGTCGTCTACGGCCTCTCGATCGTCGGGCTCTTCACCGGGCTCGGCCTGCTGATGGCGTTCCTGCTCGGGGCCTCGGGGGCGCAGACGATCGCGGCGAATCCATGGATCAACCTGTTTATCGGCCTCGTCTTTGTCGTCTTCGCGCTTTCGCTGCTGGGTCTGTTTGAACTGCGCCTACCGAACGGGCTGCTGAACTTCGTCAACCGCCAGAGCAACGAGCGGAGCGGCTATCTCGGCGTCCTGTTTATGGGGACGACGCTGACGCTGGTCTCATTCTCGTGTACAGCGCCGTTTGTGGGAACGCTGCTGGCGGCCACGACGGTTGGCCAGTGGAATTACCCGGCGCTTGGAATGGTGATCTTCAGCGCCACCTTCGCCCTGCCGTTTGTGCTGTTCGCGCTGTTCCCGAGGGGGCTGTCGAAGCTGCCGGCGTCTGGCAGCTGGATGAACACCTTGAAGGTGGTGTTCGGCTTTATCGAGCTGGCGGCGGCGATCAAGTTTTTGTCGAATGCCGACCTCGTCTGGGGCTGGAATTTGATCTCGCGGCCACTGGCCATCGCGGTGACGGCGGTGATCCTGTTCCTCGCAGGCCTCTATCTCCTGGGCAAGATCCGGCTTTCGGAGGACGACGCCGCGCCGCACATCGGTGCCGGACGGCTCATCGCCGCGATCGCGTTTCTGGGGGTGTCGCTCTACCTCGTCCCCGGCCTGTTCGGGGCGCCGCTGAATAACCTCGACGCGTTTTTGCCGCCGCGCAAGGGGACGGATATGAGCCTCACGACGTCCTTCGCCCGGAGCGGGGTCGAAAACCCGGATGAAGGCTGGTTCGACGAGATCGAGCCGGCGTTCGCCGAGGCGCGGTCGGTCGGGAAGCCCGTGTTTATCGACTTCACCGGCTACACGTGCACGAACTGCCGGCAGATGGAAGCCAACGTATTCCCACATCCGGACGTCTCCCGGCGCTTCGTGGACGACTTCGTCCTCCTTCGCCTTTATACGGACGACCTCGACGCCGGCCCTGACCTCCAGCGGTACCAGCTGGACCTCACCGGGACGGTGGCCCTGCCCACCTATGCCATCGTCGAACCCCACGAAAATCGCCTCGTCGCCCGCCTCAGCGGCATGGTACCGGTAGAGCGCTTCGTGGCGTTCCTTGCGGAAGGGGGCAGGGGGATGTAGGGGTGTCTAGACAACCGGATTCGGCGGCTCCTCGCCGCGTAATACGGCGACCAGATTCGAAGCAGCCATCGTGGCCATGCGAGTGCGGGTGGTGAGGGTGGCGCTGGAGATGTGGGGGGTGAGGACTACGTTTTCCAGCTCGGCGAGGCCGGGGGCGAGGAGGGGTTCGTCTTCGTAGACATCCAGGCCGGCGCCGGCGATGCGGTGGTCTTGCAGGGCCTCGACGAGCGCGCGTTCATCCACTACCGGCCCCCGGCTCGTGTTGATGAGGATCGCGGACGGCTTCATTCGGGCGAGCGCGGCCGCGTCGATCAAATGGCGGGTGACGTCGGAGAGCGGGACGTGGAGGGAGACGAAATCGGACTCCGCCAGCAGTTCGTCCATTTCTACCCGCCGGGCGCCGAGGGCTGATTCCAGCTCTGTGTTGGGCCGGCGACCGGTGTAGAGGACCTTCATCCGGAAGCCGGCGGACTTAAGCGCCATGTTCGTCCCGATCCGGCCGGCGCCGACGATCCCCAGTGTGCTTCCCGTGACGTCCGCACTGAGGAATTGCATGGGCCCCCAGCTTTTCCAGGCGCCGGTGCGGATGAACCGATCCGTCTCCGCCACCCGCCGCGCCGTGCTGAACAGCAGCGCCCAGGCCATATCCGCCGTCGCGTCGGTGAGGACGCCCGGGGTATTTGTGATCCGGATACCCCGGGTGCGGGCCGCTTCGAGGTCGATGTTGTTGTATCCGACGGCGTAGTTGGCGAAGACCTTACACGCCGGCCCCGCCGTGTCGAACACCTCGGCGTCGATCGTGTCCGTGAGCAGGCAGAGCACCCCATCGCGCCCGCGGACGGCGGCGTGCAGCTCCGCCCGGGTGAGGGCGCGGTCCTCCAGGTTGCGCTCAACCCGGAAGCCGGCGCGCTCGATGATGTCGATCCCGGGTTGGGGGATGGGACGGGTGACGTAGACAAGCATATCAAGGCAAAAGGCAAAATGGAAAAGGCAAAACGGAAAAGGCAAAAGGTAAAATGGAAAAGGCAAAACGGAAAAGGCAAAAGGTAAAATGGAAAAGGCAAAACGGAAAAGGCAAAAGGTAAAATGGAAAAGGCAAAACGACGATGATGGAAGATGTAGGCCGGGTCAGGCCGAAGGCCGTGACCCGGCGCGTTTCACCGGCCGGCACCGCCCCGGCCGAAGGCCGTGACCCGGCGCGTTTCACCGGCCGGCACCGCCCCGGCCGAA
>JAWXAX010000267.1 GCA_034439735.1 Rhodothermales bacterium
ACCACGGCGCGCTCGCGGCCGAGAGCCAGGTAGGCTTCGGCAGCACGTTTACGCTGACGCTGCCAAGGGGCCGCGCCCACCTGAAGGACGAGGAGGTGATCGCCGAGGAGGCGGACGTTGAGCATTCGCCTTCGGCGTCCGGGGTGGACGAGGTTGACGGGATGGGGGGCGGTGGATCGTTGGGGTCCACCCCGGCTACACCGGCGCACGCCTCATCGGCACAGCCCATCCCCACGATCCTCCTCGTCGAGGACAACGCCGACGTCCGCGCCTACCTGAAGAGCCACTTGCTGGCCTACCACGTCCTCGAAGCCGAAGACGGCGAGGCCGGCCTGGCGCTGGCCCTGTCCGCGCTGCCGGACCTGGTCATCAGCGACGTGATGATGCCCAGGCTGGACGGCTACGGGCTCTGCGCGGCGCTGCGGAAGGACCGCCGGACGCAGGACATCCCCGTGGTGCTGCTGACGGCGAAGGCGGCGGAGGAGGACAAGATTGAAGGCCTCAAGGCCGGGGCGGACGACTACCTGTACAAACCCTTCAGTGCGCGCGAACTGCTGGCGCGGACGGAGAACCTGATCCACCGGAATCAGTCGCTGAAGAAGCAGTACCGCCAGGAGGTCGTGCTGAAGCCGACGCAGATCACGGTAACGTCGGCCGACGCGGCATGGCTGGAGAAGGTGCGCTCGGTGATCGAGGCGCAGATGGGAGAGAGCCAGTTCGGGGTGGAGCGGTTGGCAGAGGAAGTGGGTCTGGGCCGGCGCCAGCTGCAGCGCCGGATACACGAGCTGACGGGCCGGACGGCGCACGGGTACATCCAGGAGAGCCGGCTGGAGCGGGCGCGGCAGCTGCTGGAGCAGAAAGCCGGCAATGTGTCCGAAGTGGCGTACCGGGTGGGGTTCCGGGACCCGAGGCATTTTGCCCGGCTGTTTCAGAAAACGTACGGCAAGCCGCCGTCGCGGTGGGGGTGAGGGGGGATGAAGGACCCCTATGAGTATGGACTGGCGACCTTAAGTCGTCTCATACCCTCGAATATCCGGCCAACGTTTGCGGGTGGATAAATCGGACAGAAATGGGGCTCTTTTCGGCGGATGATCCATTCCGCACCTTGATGTCCGATTTGCCACCATGTGGTTTGGGTAGCTTGGGTGTGTCAAATAGTCTGTCCCCTTTCCCAAACGTCCCATCTAGAGGTACTCCAATGAAAACTTTTCTACCGGGCCTGCTGTTTGTAGGCTGTATGTTTGCCCTTTCCGCCTGTGATAGCGCGTCGATCAGCGATGCGGAGGCCCCTGAAATCCCCGGCGCCAATGGCGTGCGCACGGTGAGTTCGTCCGAGATGTTGCCCTTTCAAGCGTCAGGAAGCGTTGGGGGAGGGGTGCTTCCTGTGGGCGTTTTTTACCCTCCAACAAATGGCGGCGAGTCTAAGCTCGTTCGTACGAGCGACTTCGTCGAGTACACCATCAATACGACTGGACTGCCCATGGGCGCATATACCGTATGGACGATATTATTAAATAAACCGGAGAATTGCCTCACCACTCCGTGCAGTCTAGTCGATCTCTTTCAGCGGCAGGAGGAAACCGATGGGTCGGCGTACTGGGGTACTGGCGGCGTGGTGGAGGCCAGCGGACACGGCTACTTCAAAGCCCGCGTCCCGAAAGGATTTTTCCCCACTAATCCCGACCAGATTGCATGGCCGGGGAGCGGTCTTCAGAATCCGATGGGGGCCGAATTCCACTTGCTTGTTAAATATCACGGCCTGGCCTCGGATGACCCCGACATGCTGTATGCGCAAACCCACACGCTGTTGGGGGGCTGCTCCGAAGGCGCTAACGCGCTTGGTGTCCATTGCTTTGACCCGCAGCTAGTGATTCATCTACCCTGATCCCCCTTCTTTACTGCAAGCCCGGAAAATCCTCCGCTACCTGGTGTGGCGGGGGATTTTTCGGTTTCTGGAGATGCCGAAAAAGGCACACGAGCCGGGAAGCACCCCGAAAAGAAAAGATTATATCGCATCGGGTTTGACAACCTCACAGATAATATGTTAGCTATGAGATTTTCACGGCGCCCAGGAAAGAGCCGGAAGGGACGGAAGAAAACCGGCGTACCCTGTTATTTTCTCTCGACCAATGTTCGGCTACAAGACGCTTCGTGCCCTCCTTTGCGGTGTGTTCGTACTGGTATGCGCCGACGGTCGGGCGCAGGTGGTGCCGTATACCGGCGTCGACCGGCCGTGGGAGCCGCGTATCCAGTTCGATCGGATGCCGATTGAGCAGGGTGCCTTCGGATGGCGCTTTTACGCGGCCCTTCAAGACGACGCAGGATTTGTCTGGTTTGCGACCCGCTATGGTCTACTGCGCTTCGACGGGTACACCTTCACGCCGATCGAACGTGACCCCGAAGACCCTGCCTCGGTGCGTACGGTCTGGTCCGGGGACGGCTTCATGTCCAAAGATGTGGACGGGACGTTCTGGTTCGGTACGGCGGCCGGCCTTGAACACTTCGATCCCGTCACACGCCGGGTCCTCGCCAGGTATGAGCACGATCCCGCGGATTCCAGTTCGATCGGCAGCAATAGAATCAGTGCGTTCGCCCGTGATTCGAGCGGGCGATACTGGATAGGCACCTCCACTGGGCTCAATCTGTTCGACCCGGTGCGTGGAACCTTCAGGCCGATTTACTACACCGAGCCCGATGGACGTCGGCTTTCGATCGGCTGGGTACGCGCGATTGCGCAAGACATCGATGGTAAACTCTGGCTCGGGGGAGCCGACGGATGGCCCTGGGAGGCCAACGCGGAGAATCGATTGATCGGAGGACTGCTCCGCTTCGATCCGGAGACGGAAACCTTCCAGAAGTATTATCACAGCGGTCCAGAGAGCGGCCATACACACGACCTCGAAGTGGAATCGATCCTGGTGGATAGGAGAGGATCGGTCTGGTTTGGGATGTGGAGTGAAGACGGACTCCACCGCTATGACCGAACCCGGGACGAGGTTGTACACCTAGCCTTCGATCCTGGCCAACCGGACGCTCTGAGCGCCCCCAGACAAAGAGATGCTGTCGTGCATGGCTCCGATCCACTGGAGCCGGGCATACGATTCATTCACGAGGATTCCGAGGGGATCATCTGGATCGGCGGCTTTGAACTGGGCCTCAACCGATACAACCCCGATACCGGAGTGATGCAGCATTATGAGGCCGACCCCTCCGATCCTGAAGGCCTGATCGAAGACAGTCTGTGGGGTATGCTGGAAACCAGGGAGGGGACCAAGTGGGTGCTCACCTGGGGAGGCATCAATCGGATTCGGTCTACCACAGGTCGGTTCGATTTTTACCGCTTTCGATCCAGCACGTCGCCGGCCCTATCCGACGGTCGAATCGCGGCGGCGTACGAAGACAACCAGGGATACCTCTGGTTCGGCACCTTCTTCGGTGGAGTAAATCGGGTGGATCGACGGACCGGCGCCGTCCGTGTTTACCGAAATGACCCTTCGGATCCAGCGAGCCTGGGTAATGACTTCGTCTATCGTATTGCTCCCTTTGCCACGGACCCCAACCGGTTGTGGCTGAGGACGATAACTGGTTTAAGCAGTCTCGACCTCTCGACGGGACGGATCACGAATCACTTTGAGAATTTTCCGGACGATCACCCGGATTTTAACCAGATTCCGGATGTACGCGGCCTCTCCATCGACGGCGAATTCCACATCAAGGACTCCTGGGGAGCCGGCTTAAGGATTTGTGAGAATGGCAATGATACCTGTGAGCGGATTGAAGCCAGCGCAGACCGCTATGGATTGCATGACGCCTTCATCACGCAGAGCTATTGCAGCCGCCTGACGGGTTGTTGGATCGGTACGCGAGATGGGGGGCTCTTTCAAATGGAGCGCTTCGGGACGGAGTGGCGCTTCCATCAGCACTTGCCCGATAGAAGTTATATCACGAGTATTCATGAACGCCCCAATGGCGAACTGTGGGTATCCTCCTATCTCGGATTGTTCTGGCGAGCGCTCGATGGGACGTGGACGCGTTTGACCAGCCAGGATGGCCTGCCGAGCACCATCGTCGCACATATCATTCCTCATGGTGACGATGAGTTATGGATCGTCACAACGGCCGGCCTTACCCGCTATCAATTCTCGACAGGACGTTTTCGTCATTTTGTAGGCGAAAACGATCTCCAGAAGAACTTTTTGTACACAACCTCAGCCATCAGGAACGAAGCCGGGGAAATCATTATCGGTGGACTCAATGGGTTTCTGGCGTTTCATCCAGATCGCGTAAAAGCGCTGGAGAACCTCATCGCACCCCGCGTTTACATCGATCGTTTCGTGGGCTCGTCCGGTTTATCCCCCGAAAAAACAGAGACGGGTAACTCGGTGTTGCGTTTCGATGAACGTGATGTTGAACTCTCGTATATCGGACTGCACTACGATGATCCGGAGCAGATCCGTTATATGTACCGGCTCGATGGCTACGACGCCGACTGGATCGACGCCGGCGCTCGGCGCTCCGTTCGTTACCCCCGCCTGCCGGCCGGCGACTTCACCTTCCGCGTTCGCGCCGCCAACCCCGATGGCTACTGGAGCGAAGACAGGACGTTCGCCTTCACCATACTCCCCCCCTGGTGGCGGCATCCCCTGGCTTATCTATGCTACGTCCTGCTCGCGGCCGGCCTCATCTTCGCCGTCGACCGCATGCGGCGCGCCCGCCTCATCGCTCGCGAGCGCATGCGCGCCTCGCACGAACACGCCCGCCTCGTCGAAGACCTGGACCGCACCAAAACTCGCTTCTTCGTCAACCTCTCCCACGAGTTCCGCACGCCCCTCACGCTCCTCCTCGGCCCCATCCGCGATGCCCTCGCCGGCGCGTACGGGGAGATCAACCCCCGCCTACTTCACCAGCTCGGCCCCATGCACCGCGCG
>JAWXAX010000268.1 GCA_034439735.1 Rhodothermales bacterium
AAACACGATGTTCGGCAGCTGGAAAAAGTAGCTCAGACGCTCGAACAGCGTCGCCGGCTTCTTCTCCGAGCGCATGTCGTAGAGATACAGCGCCATCCGAAACATGAACATCGAGCCCAGGATGGCGATGATGCCGCCGGACCACTCGGTCTGCATCCAGCCGGCGCGAAACGCCGTCAGCACGGCGCCAACGGCCGTCACAAGCGTCACCCGGACCCACATCGGCGCCGGCAGGTGCGCCAGCCCGATCATCGTCAACCCGATCCCGATCAACCACGACCCCCCGACGAGGCCAAACAGCAGCCAGATGCCGGCCAGTGTAAGCCCCACAAAAAACGGCTGACGCCACGACTCGGGCAGCCAGGCGTGCACGACGAAGCCGCCAAAGATCAGCGGCAGAATGTCCTGAAAGCCAAAGCCGTTTTCGACCTGGAAGAGCCGGATGGCCAGGAGCACCAGGGCCAGCTGCGCGGCCACCAGCACGAACTTGCCGCCATCGGTTTTCACCTGGTCGAAAAACGAGGCGCCGGCCAGCGGGCCGGCGGTCGATGCTGAGAGTTTTCCGATCATGCCCCAGACAATAAGTAAATGGTTAATGGTCGATGGTCGATGATCAACAAATGACCATCGATAATTGACAATCGATAATTGACCATTCTCACAGCCCCAGCGCGGCCGCGATCGCCGACCGTTGGGCGTCGTTGCTGCCGGAGTAGAGGGTGCCGCCAATACTATCGCGCACGAGCCGTTCCACATTATGCTCAGCCAGATACCCTTTGCCGCCCATGATCTGGACGGCATCCAGCGAGGCTTTTACGTAGGCTTCGCTCACATACACTTTGTTGACCGACGCGTGGAGCGCGGCCTCGCGGGGCCGGTTATCGAGCGACCACGCGGCACGATAGGTCAGCAGGCGAGCGGCTTCGACACGCATCTTCATATCGGTGATCTTGTGCGAGACCGACTGATACTTGCCGATCTGTTTACCGTCGATTTTGCGGGACCGGGCGTACGTGATGGTCTTGTCGAGCATCTTCTGCATTTGCCCGACCTGGCCGGCCGACAACAGGCTGCGCTCCCACATCATGGCGTGTTCGAACACCGCCGCGCCATCGCCCACCTGGCCCAGCACGGCGTCGGCATCAACGCGGACGTCATCAAACACCAGGCTGCCCACTTCTGTCGTATGCAGACCCATCGTTTCGAGGCTCGGGCCACGACGAATACCGGGTGTCGAGGCATCCAAAACGAACGCGGTGATGCCGCCGGCCGCGCGTTTTTCAGGATCCGTGACGGCGTATACCAGCACGACATCTGCGGACGGCGCGTTGGTCAGCAGCGTCTTCTCGCCGCTGATTCGGTAGCCGTCGCCGTCCTTCACCGCCATCGTCGCCAGGTCGGACCAGCTGGATCCGTCCGGCTCGGCCATCGCGCTTGTGGCGATCTTCGCGCCGTCGGACAGGGCCGGCAGGAACCGCTGCTTCTGCGCCTCGGTGCCAAACGCCACGAGCGGCGCCTGGCAGGAGAGGAGGTGCGAACCCAGGGCCATCAACAGACCCTGGTCCTCGATGCCGATCCCCAGGCCTTCGAGCGCCATCGCCGTGCCGAGCGCGTCGAGGCCGCGGCCGCCGTAGGCCTCCGGTACGAGAAGACCGGGAAGCCGCAGCTCACCGCTTTTTTGCCACAACGCGCGGGAGAACGTGTGCGCGCGGTCGCGGTCGGCGAACGTAGCGTCCTTCAGGTGCTTCTCCGCAAACGTGATGCACTCCTTCTGAATCTGCTTCTGCTCCTTTGTGGGTGACAGTTCCATTAGTCGAGTTCTTTAAGTGCCTGATAATTGATCTTATCCGTCGACGTCTTCGGCAGAGACGGCTGCGACGAAAAGCGGTCCGGAATCATATACTTCGGCAGGTTGTCCGCGCAGAACTTTTTCATTTCAATCATGCCGCGCGGCTTTCCGTCCGACCAGCTCAGGAATGCCTTGATGATGGTGCCGTTTTCGGCGTTAGGCGTGGCCACGACGGCCGCTTCGGTGACCGCCGGGTGACGATACAGGGCGGCCTCGATTTCGCCGAGTTCGACGCGGTAGCCGTTGCGTTTAACCATCCGGTCCCGCCGGCCGACGAAGATGAACACCCCGCCGGCGGCCTCGCGGACGATGTCGCCCGTGTGGTACCAGCGCGTGCCTTCGGCGTCGACGAAATAGGCTTCGGCAGAACGCTCGGGCAGGTTCCAGTAGCCCTGCATCACCGAGCCGCCGGTGATGAGCAGCTCGCCCTCGGCGCCGGGTGCGACGGCCTGATCGTCCAGGTCCACCACCAGCGCCCGATCGTTTTCACACACCGGACCGATGGGGAACGGATCGACCTGATCCTCGGGAATCGTCGGCGGCAGCTTGTAATAGGTGCAGACGTTCGTCTCGGTCGGGCCGTAAAGGTTGTAATACACCGGATGCGGCCACTTCTCGAGCAGGCTTTTGAGGTGCTTGATCGGGAAGACCTCGCCGGCGAAGAATACGACCCGCATCGCGCTGAAGTCGTGTTGATCCAGGTTGCCGTATTCCACCAGGAGCCGCAGGATCGAGGGCGTGGAATACCACACCGTGATCTTACGCTCGGCCGCCATCGGCCCCAGACGCGCCGGCGTCTTGCCCAGGTCCTCGCCGATCAGGATCAGGGTGGCCCCGTGCTGCATCGGCACGTAGATGTCCAGGATCGACAGGTCGAAGTGGAACGGCGCGTGTGACGAAAACCGATCGTCCTCCGTGAAGGCCACGGTGTCCGACGTCCACCGCACAAAGCTCAACGCGCTGGCGTGGGTGTGGATGACGCCCTTCGGCTTGCCCGTCGATCCCGAGGTATACAGGATGTAGGACAGGTTCGCGATGGACGGCTGCGCCGGCTGTTCGCCGGACTTCACCACCCGCACGAGGCTCACCGGAAGCGCGAATCCATCCAGGAAGGACAGCGGATCGACGCTAAGGGTGTAGGTGTCGTCGAACTCGGCTTTCAGCCCCTCAATCAGGTCGTTAGCGACCACGATGCCCTTTACCGCGCAATCCTGGAAGATAAAGGCGTTGCGTCGGGGTGGGGCACCGGGATCGACCGGCACGTAGGCGCCGCCCGATTTGAGGATGCCGAATACGGCCGTGATCGAGGCGATCGACTTGGGCACGTAGATGCCCACCCGGTCGCCGCCCGTGACGCCGATGCGTCGCAGCGCCTCGCTCAGGCGATCAGCGTTGGCGTTGAAGTCGCCGTAAGAGACGGCGTTATTCCGTTCGGGGTCTTCGACGGCCGTGTGCGCCGGCCGGCGAGCGGCCGAGTGCTCGAGCAGTCCGTGCAGCGTATCGTGATGGGTCTGCATGCCTTACTTCTTGGAAAGAACAAACGACGTGATTTCTTCGAGCGTGTCCAGGTTGTCCGAGTTCATCTCGTTCGCCTGCACCTGGATGTCGAACTCTTCCTCGAGGAACGTGACCAGCTTGAGGGTCGAGATCGAATCGATGATGCCGCCAGAGATCAACGGGGTGTCGAACTCGAGCGCGCTCGGGTCCTCGCCGGGCAGGAACGTGTCGAGGATGAATCGCTTGACCGGTTCGGTGATTTCTTCGATGTGCGCTTGCTGAATATTCGCAGCCATGATAAACTCCGTTTTTTTATGTGTGATTGTGAGCGTGTCGTGTGAACTACCTAGTGGGCTATCGTGTGAATCGTCAGGGTAACGTTTCTTTACGTGTACATGCGCTTTACTGGGGCGCAACACGTCATCATAACGCCAGCGAGGACGCAAGAACCCGCCGAAAGCCTCTCGCTCGTTACCTGGAATAGGGACCGGAAGAGACCCCCGAAACACACTCTTTTACCAGTATCGCTGGATCTCAGTATCGGATGCGGGACTCCTGTCAATAAACCGACGCGCGGTTCGGGAGTCCGTCCAAGGTGCTGCGTACCGCGCTGTTCAAGGCGCTGCCACCGCACCCAGCTTCACCAGGCTATCGTTGGCGATCAGCACCTCGTACAGGCGCTCGGCCACCGCCTCGTGCCCGATTTTGCTGAGGTGCGTGTCCCACGGGCGTAACTGCACTTCATCCGGCGTCCGCCCCCGGTAGGGCTCGTCGACCATCAGGGTCGGGATGCCGGTCTCCTCCAGAATGCGGAGCAGATCGGGCGCGCGCTCGGGGTCCAGCTCGTTTATCTCTTCTGTGGTCGGAACGTACAGGACCACCAGCGGAATACCGCGCTCGATACATTTGCGGTTTAGCTCTTCCAGGCTCCACTTCAAGATCTCTTCACCGTGTGGGTCGAGCAGCCGGCGCAGTTCGGACTGCGTCATCTCGTGGCTGACGCCGATGCGGGCGAAAAGCTCGCTCAGGTACGGGTAAGAGATCTCGCGTTGCTGCTTGATCATGCGTTCGACCTGCATGAGCATGCGCCGCTTCTCGGTCGAGTGGATGGCGTAGAAGACGAGGTCCGGCTGGAAGTCGAATGCCTTTTTCTCGGCCACCACCAGGTTCTGTACGGGACTGTAGCCGCCCACCGAGAAGTTGAGGATCTCGTAGCCGGCATAGGCGCCGCCGGCGAGCTCCGCGTTCAGGCGGGTCTCGACGAGCGCTTCATAGGTCTCTTCCTCCGTCACGCCCGAACCCTGTTCATACGAGGCGCCGAGCATCGCCATGCGATAGACCCCATCGGGCTTTTCTTTCGAGTACTCTTTGTCCCGCATCCCCCACTGGTTCGTCTTGAATGGCATCTCCTTCTCGACGCCGTCGAAGTTGGGGATTAGCTCGTACACCAGCAGCCCCTCGCCGGGGCGCGTCGCCTCGGAGTTCATCGTGGCTTTCCAGTCATCCGGCCGCTGCACTTCTTCCGCCCAGGCCAGCTGCGAGGTGTAGCCACGGACATCCATCAGCCCTTCGTAGTAGCCGCGGTCCGCGATGTCCTGATCCCGGGCATTCAGCCGGGTCTCCTGGATCGATGCGATAAACGTGGAGGCCTGCTCGCCGGCCCGCTCGTGCACCTGTGGCAACCCGATACCCGCCAGCGCCAACGCCATCAACCCCGTC
>JAWXAX010000269.1 GCA_034439735.1 Rhodothermales bacterium
AGTAATCCAGCCATCAGACTGGCATTTTTCTGGGTCCCCGCCTGCGCGGGGATGACTTGCTCCTTATGCAATACGCAAATCTCAACAGTTTCTCAAGGTATAATGTGGCTTCCCTCAGCCTCTAACATTGAACGGTCGTCGCAGGCATTCAACGGATTGACCGTGATGATACTTAGGGCCTCACGGTCGGCCGGGAGGTCCCCCGTTTACACGAGAGCAGGCTGTTCGACACGCCCGGGTTTTACATCCCGGGCAGCTCACTTCGGCTTCGCTCAATGCGGGCACGATGACATACTATGCCGCGCCACGTCACACATTCACAAGAACGTAGCGTGATTCCACCTGACCGATATCGATTCTGGGCCGTGGCGTTGCCGGGGGCGGCGTTTGCCGGCGTGCTGGCGGTCGGCAGCGATGCCGATACGATCCGATGGTTCATGGAGTACGCCGTCCTGCTAGCGGTAGGGGTTCTGGCCATGTCGCTACCGCACCTCGCGCTGCCGGATCCGAACCAGTTCCTTTTCCAGCTCGCCAATGTGGCGCCGGTAGCACTGGCGGCCGGCCAGTGGCGGCGCTGGCAGCCGGTCGCTCTGGGGTTGCTGGTGCCCGGGGCCGTGCTGGCATTCTGGCCGCCGCTGGATGGGGTGCGGCTGGTGCGGGGCGTGGCGTACGCGCTGGTGGTCGGCGGCGTGGCGTTCGAGGCGTTGGGCTATTACCACCGGATCGGGCCGTTGTCGCAGGAGTGGAGCGAGGGCAAGCGGGGCGACGTCTACAGGTGGCTTAAGGAGAACACCCCGTACAGTGTCGCCCTGCCGGACGGCCTGGTGCCGGCGTTTCTGGGCACCGGCCGGCTGTTCATCCTCGGCGCGACGGTACACCTCGCCGGGCGGCTGCTGGAAGGGGTGCATCTGGCGCTGGCGGTCGTCCCCGGGCTGGTTCTATTCGTCGTGGGTATCCTCCGCTGGCGGGCTTCTCGTGCCGGGTTCGACGGGCCGTATTACCACAGCAACGCGTTTTTCAGGGAGATTTTTGCGGCCGGCCGGCTCCATGCCGCGCCGGCGCCGGCGCTGCCGTACGACAGCCTGTACTGGATTCCCACGCGGCTGCGGCCGGCGGCGTGGTTGGTGCTGCTCCAGCTGGACCGCCGCATTCCGCTCGGCCGGCTGCTGGCCTTCGGGCACGGGCTGTTCTGGGTGATGGTGTGGCGCGGCGCCCCGGAGGCGGCCGTCACGGCGCTCCTGGCTGTGCTGGTCGTGGCGCCCCGGGCCGTTTCGACGATCGCGGCACGGCCTCCGATCCTGCCGGCCTTTGTGGCCATGCACTACCTTTCGCGGTCCGACTGGCACTTCGTTCGCCTCTGGATCAACCTGCGGTGGACGTTTCCGTTTATAGCGAGCGTCGCCCTCGTCGAGTGGGCATCCCCGGCATGGACGTTCGCCGGCGTCGTCCTGTGGGCCGGCGTCGATCTTCTCGCTGCTCTCATCGCCGCTAGTGCCGGCCCCAGACCCCGCGCCTCGTATGCCGGCTGAACGCCTCATTGTAACCGACGTCTCGAAGCGCTACGGGCAACGTGCGCCCGTCATCGAGCACTTCTCGCATACGTTCCTGCCCGCCACCACCACCGGACTCGTTGGGCCGAACGGCGCCGGCAAGACCACACTCCTGCGTCTGTTGTGGGTGCTGGCTCATCCGAGCGAGGGGACGATCCGATACGGCGATATCTACATCCACAAACAGCCTTATGCATACCTCGCGCACGTCGGCATCGTGCACGACGAGGACGCGCTCCCGCTCCACGCCTCGGCGGTCGAGTTTTTGACGTTTATCCTCCGGCATCGCGGGCAATGGGCGGCCGACAGCCCCGCGCGCATCGACGCTATGCTGGACGCGGTTATGCTCGATGAGCACCGAAATGAGCCGATAGGGACGTACTCGACCGGGATGCGCAAAAAGACCCAGATCGCCGCGGCGCTTGTCGCCCGGCCGGCGGTGCTGCTGATGGACGAGCCCTTTCGCGGGCTGGACGCCGAGACCTGCGCGGCCGTGATCGGGTTGATCAACGACTTCAAGGTTGGCGGCGGGCTGACGATCCTCTCCAGTCATATGCAGGAGACGATCGACGCGCTCTGCGATGCCACGATCGAGATGCGCAAGCGGACGCCGGCGTGAGTTACGCCGTTATGTCACAAAAAAGGGGTAGACCGGATGGCCTACCCCCTCGGTTCAGTGGGTCGAAGCGGCTCGTTTAGTAACGATCGAGGATGCCCTGGGTGTGGCCGCGTTCATTGTCTTCGCCGAAGAGGAAACTCCAGAATGCGCTAAACATGGTCGTAGAAGGTTAGAGTGGGGAGCACTGCGCTATCGGTGAGTCCATTAAAACCGGGTGGGGTTCTGGCCGGCCCGTCGCCGATGCGCATATCTTACGAGTGAGATATCGGCTAAAATGAAGCCGACTTAAATCGGCCCTCCAAATCGCCCCGATTGGCGCATCGATATGCGCCGCCGGCGCGGGAAGAAAGCGCCTGAATCCTTGCGGACGAAGGACGCCATGGGAGTAGACTGCCACGTTGCCCCCATCCCACCGGCGTCTTGAAGCATCCCCATCCCTTCGCGCGTCGGCCCATCCCATATCCGCACCGGTCGATGCGAGCGATTGAGCACGCCGTTACATCGTCTTCCACTACCACCTCCTACGAGAAATGGGCCCGCGGCGCATTTCTGGTCTATCTATTTTTTGCCTTTTTTGGGACCTCAGCCCCGTTTCCTAATTTTAAGTCGGATCCAAACGAGATCTCAACCTCAAATCCGATCAATCAGGGGCTTTCGCTGCTATTTCTGGTATCTCTCGCATCCCTCGTCGGCATGCACGAGCAGGTGGTCGCGTTTGTTCGCCGAGAGAAGTTTCTAACCCTTTTTCTGGGTTGGTGTCTGCTGAGTGTGATCTGGTCGCCTTACCCGGTCGTGAGCCTGAAGCGCTGGGTGACGCTCTTTGGCGAGGGCATCATCTGCCTGGCCGCATTGCTGCACTACCGATGGTCGGAAGAGGCATTACGGCCTTTCCGCGTCATCCTATTTGTGTATATCCCGCTCAGCCTGCTCGCCGTCCTGTTCGTGCACGGCGCAACCCAGTGGGAGTTTCCTGCGTGGCGCGGCCTCGCGAATACCAAGAACAACCTGGGCCAGATCACGCTGTTCAGCCTGATCCTGTGGCTTGGCATCGTGCCGTACCACCGGGGAAAGGCCATCAACGTGGTCCACTACGTTCTGCTGGGGGTAACCGCGATTCTATTTATTGGAGCAAGGAGTACGACGGCCGTGCTGGCCGGCGGCGCCTTGCTGGGCATCCTGGGGACACAATACGCCAGTGCGTGGCTCAAACAGCCGATCATCGCCCGGTTCTATACCGGCGTGCTGCTGGCCGGCGTCGTCAGCATCGTCGCGATGGTCGTTTTTGGCGCCCCGGAAATGCTCGCGTCCTTTCTCGGGCTGTTTGGCAAGGATTTAAGCTTCACGGGGAGGGTTGAACTCTGGCAGGCCGTGCTGGCGATGACGGAAGGTAAATGGCTGATGGGCTGGGGATTCGGGGCCTTCTGGGTGATGGATAGCCCACACCTTGTGCCCCTGTTCGAGGCGTTTCCCTGGCTGCCGAACCAGTCGCACCAGGGGTATATCGACATCATCAGCCAGACGGGCGTCGTAGGTTTCGGGTTACTGATGGCGATGATCGTCGCCTACTTCAATCGACTCGGCGCACTCCAAAAAGGACAGATCTGGAAGTGGCTAATGCTCAGCCTGCTGGTGCTCAACTTTCAGGAGTCGATCTTCTTTCGGCCGCGGCATTTCGGGCATTTCCTGTTCGTGTTTTCGTACCTGGCTCTGCATGTGGACCTGGTCAAGGAGCACGAGCGGGCGCGCATTCGGGGGAGCCGATGAAGCCGGCTGCCGAATCCAGTTACCGATCCGACATCGACGGACTTAGGGCCATCGCGGTGATGGCTGTGCTGGGATATCATGTAATGCCGCATCTTGCGCCGGGCGGATTCGCCGGCGTCGACGTGTTTTTTGTGATCTCGGGGTACCTCATCACTCGCTTGTTATGGCGCGACCTCGAGGGCGCGACGTTCTCACTGGCAGGCTTCTACGAGCGCCGCATCCGGCGCCTGTTGCCGGCGCTGGTGGTGGTGATTCTGGTGTGCGCCGGCGTGGAAATGGGGATCGGCCTGCCGGACGAAGTGCGGGCGTTCGGGTGGAGCGCGATGGCGTCGGTCGTGTATCTATCCAACCATTACTTTCTTTCGCAGAACGACTACTTCGCCGAGGACGTCGCCCTCAACCCGCTGCTGCACACGTGGTCGCTGTCGGTCGAGGAGCAGTTCTACCTCCTATTCCCCCTGGTGATGATGCTGGCGTACCGCTATCGCCGGCATGCGCTCGCCGGGCTCGTGGTGCTGGCGGGGCTTTCATTTTTGGCCGGCGAAGTGATGTTGCGTTTTAATCCCTCGGCGGCGTTCTACCTGATGCCGACTCGTCTGTGGGAGTTGTTGCTGGGCGGTATCATCGCCCTGGCGCCCCACCGGGAGTGGCCGCGGTGGAGAGCGGAGGGGGCCGTGGCCGCGGGACTGGCCATGATCGCGTACAGCATTGTCCTGTTTTCGGAAGCGACACCGTTTCCGGGAGTGTACGCGCTCGTGCCCGTCTGCGGCGCGGCGCTGGTATTGGTGGGAGGGCAGACGGCCGGCGTCGGGCTGAGTAGGCTGTTGGCCCTGTCGCCCGCACGGTTTCTTGGGAAGATCTCGTACTCCGTCTATCTGTGGCACTGGCCGATCGTCGTATTTTACAAGCTACAGATCAGCCCCCAGCCGTCGTCGCACGAGCGGCTGGGATTGATAGTCGCGTCACTCGTCGCCGGCTACCTGAGCTGGCGTCTCGTGGAGCACCCGCTGCGCGCCCACCGCACAGGCCGGCAGCCGCGAATCGTCTGGGCGGGGGGCGTGGCGGCCACGGTGGTCGTGGCGCTGGTCGGCGGGTGGTTTGTGATCACCGAGGGCGGCAAAAGCCGATTTACAGGCAGCCAGCTCGGTTTTATCTCCTATCTTAACTACGATGCCGATCCGTACTTTCGCACCAACACTTGCTTCCTGACGAGCGAGTCGGACAACCTCGCGTATTTCGACGAGGTTGGTTGCGTGAACTACGACCCCGGCCGGCGCAACGTCATGATCCTGGGCGACAGCCACGCCGCGCAGTATTACGCCGGTCTGGCGAGACGGCGGCCGGACATCCAGTTTGCCCAGGTGACGGCCTCGGGCTGCCGGCCCGTGCTTGGCGCCGAAGGCGAACCCCGCTGCACCGGGCTCATGGAGAAGGCGTTTACGACCTACCTGTCCGAGCACGAATACGACGCCGTCATCCTCGCCGGCCGGTGGGAGACGGCGGATCTGCCGCGGCTGCCGGAGACCGTCCGCATGTTGTCCTACCAGGTCGGACAGGTGATTGTGCTCGGCCCCATCATGGAGTATCGCCAGGCGCTGCCCCGGCTGCTGGCACGCCACGAAGCCACCGACGCGGATGTCGAAGCGGCCCAGTTTTATAGCGAGATCAAGGAGATGGATCGGCTCATCGAGGAGGTGCTGCGCGATTCGCCCGGCGCTTATTTTTCCATCTTCGACACCCTGTGCGATGGCCGGGATTGTCAAATGATCGCCACGAATGGACAACCGTTGCAGTTCGATTCGTCGCACCTGACTTATCAGGGTGCGGTCGACGTAGTGGGGGCATTGTTGAAGCAGGGGATGCTTCGGTAGGCCGGCGTTTTGGGACGGAATGCACCTCGCGTGGGGCGAAAGCCGTGGCAATTCCGGGTCGTGAATAGTATCCTTGCTGTCGGTTGACGCGCTATTGGCCTACTCGTCCGACCCATCACACCCCACGACGTCCATGAAAGAGATCAAAAAAGAGGAGCTAGACCGCGAGGTCTTCCGACTGTTCGACCACTATGTACACGGAGGCATCAGCCGGCGTACGTTCCTAGACCGGGTATCCCAGTATACCGTGGGCGGTGTCACCGCCGCCGCGATCCTGGAGTTTCTGACCCCGAAATACGTCGCGGCGCAGCAGGTGCGCGCCGGCGACTCGCGCCTGGATGAAGAGTACATCGAATACGCCTCCCCGAAAGGCGGCGGGACCATCCGTGGCCTGCTTTCCTCGCCCGTTGGAAATACGACCAAACTGCCGGGGGTCGTAGTCGTGCACGAAAACCGGGGCCTGAATCCCCACATCGAGGACGTCTCCCGGCGCGCCGGCCTCGCCAGCTTCCTGGCCCTCGCCCCCGACGCCCTCACCCCGCTTGGCGGCTACCCAGGCAACGACGACGCCGGCCGCGAGCTGCAGGCCAAACGGGATCGAGATGAGATGCTGGAGGACTTCATCGCCGCGGCCGACTACCTCAAGGCGCACCCGATGTGCAACGGAAATGTCGGCGTCGTCGGGTTCTGCTTCGGTGGCTATATCTCGAATATGATGGCCGTCCGCATCCCCGACCTCAAGGCCTCGGTGCCGTTTTACGGCGGCCAGGCTCCGGTGGAGGACGTACCGAAGATCAACGCGCCGCTGCTACTGCATTACGCGGAGTTGGACGAACGCGTCAACGCCGGCTGGCCGGCGTACGAAGAGGCGCTCAAAGAACACGGCAAAACCTACACGGCCCACATGTACCCGGGGGCCGAGCACGGCTTCCATAATGACACCACACCCCGGTACGACGAAGCCGCCGCGAAGCTGGCCTGGCAACGGACGGTGGATTTCTTCAACCAACACATGCGTGGTTAATACGAATGATCTGGAATAAGCTTGCGAAGTATCAGGACGCCGGTCTGCTTGTCATCCGGCTGGGCCTGGGGTTGGGCTTTCTGTTTTTCCATGGATGGGAGAAGCTTGCCGGCGGGCCGGAACGCTGGGAGGGGCTCGGAAACGCCATGGGTGTGTTCGGGATCACCTTCGCCCCCACGTTCTGGGGCTTCATGGCCGCGTTTTCCGAGTCGGTCGGCGGCCTGTTGATCGCCGCCGGCTTGTTCTTTCGGCCGGTGTGTGCGATGTTGGCGTTTACGATGTTCGTTGCCTCGGCGCGCCACATCATCACCGGCGAAGGATCGGCCGCGCACTCGCTGAAATACATGATCATCCTGGCGGGCCTGATCTTCGTTGGGCCCGGGAAATACAGCGTGGATGAGTGGCTGAGCCGGAAGAAGTAAAAATTGCATGATGCCCATACGCTACGCGACCCTGTTCGTCCTTCTGCTCGTCGCCATCTGTTCTCCCGTTGTCGCCCAGGAGGACACCACGAAGTGGGACGTCAACGCGGCGTTCGGGCCGACGCAATCGGTTGCCTTCACGACGACGGAAGGGACCTGGATAAACCTGGACGTCAGCCCCGACGGCCAGCGCCTGGTGTTCGACCTCCTCGGGGACCTCTACACGCTCCCGGTCGCCGGCGGCAGGGCCACGCGCCTCACCAGTGGCCCGGCGTTCGACCTGCAACCGCGCTTCAGCCCGGATGGCCGGCGGATCGCCTTCACCAGCGACCGCGCCGGCGGCGATAACCTCTGGGTGATGGAGGCCGACGGCGCGAACCCCGCTCAGGTGACGAACGAGGACTTTCGCCTGGTCAACGGCCCCGCGTGGACGCCCGATGGGCAGTATCTGCTGGGCCGGAAACACTTCACCAGCACGCGATCGCTTGGCGCCGGCGAGGTGTGGATGTACCACACGTCCGGCGGCGCCGGCCTACAGCTCACGAAGCGCAAAAACGACCAGCAGGACCAGGGCAACGAAATCGCCCTCAGCCCCGATGGGCGCTACGTCTACTTCAGCGAGGATGTGAGCGGGGGCTCGACGTTCGAGTACAACAAGGACCCCAACAGCCAGATATACGCCATCCGCCGGTTGGATCGAGAGACGGGCGAGCTCAAGAACCTGATCACCGGCGCCGGCGGCTCGATCCGCCCGACCCCCTCGCCGGACGGCACTCAGATCGCGTTTGTCCGCCGAGTCCGCGCGAAAAGTGTGCTCTATGTCTACGACCTCGCCACCGGCGCCCAGCGCCCGCTCTTCGACGGCCTCAGCCACGACCAGCAGGAGGCGTGGGCCATCTTCGGTGTCTATCCGGCCATCGACTGGTCGCCCGACAGCCGGCACCTCGTCTTCTGGGCGCAGGGGAAACTCTGGAAGCTCGATGTCGCCACCAAAGCCGTCGCGGAAATCCCCTTCGAAGTGGATGTGGAGATGACGGTCACCGAAGCCGTGCGCTTCCCCCAGGCCGTCAGTCCCGAGTCGTTTGACGTGAAGATGGTGCGAGATGCCGCGACGTCCCCGGATGGCAAAACGCTGGTCTTTAACGCCCTGGGACACCTCTGGAAAAAAACGCTGCCCGACGGCGCGCCGGCCCGGGTGACGGACGGTGCGGCCTTTGAGTACGAGCCGGCTTTCAGTCCGGACGGCCAGTGGATCGTCTATACCACGTGGGACGACGAGGCGCGCGGGGCGATCCATAAAGTGGCCACCCGCGGCGGCGCACCCGTCCGGCTCACCCCGCGCCCCGGCTATTTCGCCACGCCCCGCTTCTCGCCGGACGGCTCGCGGATCGTCTACCGGCGGCAGAACGGCAACAGTCTTCTGGGCTTTTTGCACGGCGTCGACCCCGGGCTGTACTGGATGCCGGCCGAAGGCGGCGAGGGGACGCTCATCCGGGAAGACGGCTCCGATCCCCGCTTCTCGCCGGATGGATCCCGCGTCTACTTTCTCTCGGGCGGAGGGCTCACCAAGACCTACAAAAGCGTCCGCCTCGACGGCGGAGATGAGCGTACCCACTTCGATCTGAAGTATGCGGATGCCATCGTCCCGAGCCCCGACGGTGCCTGGGTGGCGTTCACCGAGCTCCATAATGCCTACATCGCCGCCTTCCCGAAAACCGGCAGCCCCATCGAGCTGAGCAAGGACACCAAGGCCATCCCCGTCAAGCAGGTGTCGCGCGACGCCGGCCTGTACGTCCACTGGTCGGCCGACAGCCAACGGCTCCACTGGGTGCTGGGGCCGGAGTACTTCTCGCGCGATCTGAGCGACAGCTTCTCGTTTGTCGCCGGCGCGCCAGACACGCTGCCGGCCATCGACTCGACCGGCGTCGCCATCGGGCTGACGGCCCGGACCGATGCGCCCACGGGTCGGCTCGCGTTCACCGGCGCCCGCATCATCACCATGAACGGCGATGAGGTCATCGAAAATGGCGTCCTCGTCGTCGAAGGCAACCGCATCGTTGCCGTGGGCCCGGCGGGCGGGGTGCAGGTCCCGGCCGGCGCTACCGTCATCGGCGCCTCGGGTACGACGATCATGCCGGGGCTGGTGGATGTCCACGCCCACGTGAGCCACTTCTTCGATGGTCCGTCCCCGCAGCAGAACTGGGCGTATATGGCCAATCTGGCCTTTGGCGTGACCACCCTGCACGACCCCTCGGCCAACACCTCGTTTGTCTTCAGCCAGTCGGAGCTCGTCAAGGCCGGCGGCACCGTCGGTCCGCGCGTCTATTCAACCGGCACCATCCTGTACGGAGCCGATGGCGATTTTAAGGCCGTCATCAACTCGCTCGACGACGCCCGCTCGCACCTGCGGCGGATGAAGGCCGTCGGCGCCTTTTCGGTAAAGAGTTACAACCAGCCCCGGCGCG
Source organism: Rhodothermales bacterium (assembly GCA_034439735.1). Classification (NCBI taxonomy): domain Bacteria; kingdom Pseudomonadati; phylum Rhodothermota; class Rhodothermia; order Rhodothermales; species Rhodothermales bacterium. The sequence goes on from JAWXAX010000269.1 coordinate 9,716, forward strand.
AGCAGCGGCAGCAGGTGCTTCAGGCGGCGCGCGAACTCGAGATGATGGTGGTGCCCGAGGGCGGGTCGACGCTGTACCACAACCTGACCATGATCGTGGATGGCCACACCGGCATCGAGCACAACATCCCGGTGGCGCCGCTCTACAACGATGTGATGAGCGTGTGGGCCGAGACAAAGGTCGGCTATACCCCGACGCTCGTCGTCAACTATGGCGGGCCATCGGGCGAGTACTACTGGTACCAGCACGACTCCGTGTGGGATAACGACCGACTGCTCCGTTTTTACCCGCGATCGGCGCTCGACGCCCGCGCGCGCCGGCCGACGATCGTGCCGGACGATGAGTATTTCCACATGGAGGTGTCGCGGTCCGCCAAAGCCCTCGTCGACCGCGGAGGACGCGTCCAACTTGGGGCGCACGGCCAGCTGCAGGGCCTGGCCGCTCATTGGGAGTTGTGGATGTTCGCGCAGGGGGGAATGACCAACCACGAGGTCCTCCGCGCCGGCACGCTGTTCGGGGCCGAATACCTGGGCCTGGATGGCGACATCGGCTCGCTCGAAGCCGGCAAGCTGGCCGACCTCGTCGTGCTCGACGCCAACCCACTGGACGACATCCGAAACACCGAAACCATCCGCCTGGTGATGGTCAATGGCCGGCTGTTCGACGCCGCGACCATGAACGAAGTCGGCAACCACCCCCGCGAGCGCAAGCCGTTTTACTGGCAGACCGACGGCCTGGACGATACCTTCATCTGGGCGGACGACGCGCTGGGGCTGCCGTTTGGGCCAGTGTGCTCGTGCGGCCGGCATTGACGGTGGGGCTGGATAACAGTGTGCCCATGTAAAGAATGTACTGGAACGATTAAAATGCCATTGTTTTTGGGGATGTTGGATTTAGATCTACCGTGGCGTTTATCGAGGGGCTGCGGTGAGGCGGTATCGCGAGGGGCGCGCCAATTTTTCAGCAAGTCCTTCCGAGACAAGCCGGTCCAGCCAGATCCTCGCCTGGCTTGTTGCTACGCCGATCGCGGTGGCAAATTCGGCTTCGCCCATCGGTTCACGGAGTGCCACGAGGGCGATGCTCCGTACCGTTTCAAACAGGTGTTCGGCTGGACTTACGGCTGGACTTACACTTCCGTCCAGCAAACGTGCCTCCTGGCTATCGGCCCGAGGCATCACCTCGGTCGCACGTGGTTCGGCCTGAAACCCCGCGGCCGGCTCACGCACCATCGACGGCCGCTCGGCGGGCTCGGCCGGGACACTATCGAACAGGGACGGCGCTTCGCGCAAACCTGAGCCTGAAACATCCGCAGCTACCTGAAGAAGCGCGCGCATCGCCTCGGGAGTATCGGGATCCGGCCAGGGGTGTGCTCCTTTCGATCGCAGCACGTCCAGCGCCTTGTTTGGAGTGCCACTCGATCGAACAAAAACCCGGACACAGCGCAGCTTGTCGAGCTGCTCCACGGCGCCGGCCCACGTACCGCCCTCGTTATATGCGGCGTTCACCACCAGCGCAGCGTCGGCGAGTGCGTAGATCAGCTTGTTTCGTTGCATGGCGTGGCCTACCAGGAATCCCGACCGCGGATCGAAGGGCGACACCAGCACGAGTCGGCCCTGTAACAGAGCCTCTCGGTAGTCGCGTTTAAGCGCTTGTTTTTCCAGGCTGTCAGAAAGCACGCCACAAACAGTACCGCCGGCTTCCAGGGCGGCGTCCATCGCCGCATGATCGATGCCTTTCGCCCCCCCCCGATACAATGCTCTGGGAGGCGGAGGCGGCCAGAGCGCCAACCGAGCGGGTAAACTGAATCAACCCATCGTCCGCATCGCGCGAACCCACGACGCCCAACCCTCCCCCGTCCAGCAAGGTGCTCGCGCCGGCTCCGTATAGAATGGCGGGCGCATACTCGCGGAGTCTCGATTTCAGGCGACGGGGATACGAGTTGTCGGCCCGGCTGGCGACCCAGATGGCGCGCGATTGCCAGTGTTCGACTACCTGGCTCAGCAGGAAGCCTCGCTCAAGAAGCGACTCCAGGCGACCGGGTTCAACGATGGCGCCACCAGCGTTTACTAGTTCGTGGGCGTTTGGCGAGAGGAGGTCGGCCGGCTCCGCGTTTTGTTCGCGCAGGAAATGCGCAAGGCGGTTGTATTCACCGAGCGAAAGCAATTTGGGGCCTTCCGCGCCCTTGCCCAGCAGCAGGGGGGCGGTGAGCAGGAGGATGGCTTTCGTGTTGGATGAAAGCGGGGTGTCCATCAGTCTTTCCCTGTTTTCGCGAGCGCGAGGGGCCAGACCTCACCGCTCCCGTTTTGGCGCAACAGCCACGAGGCCAGTGTAAACGTCCAACGCGAGTCGACCATGTCGTCGATCAACAGTACGGGGCCGGCTGGAAAGGGGATGTCCATCAGGGAGAGAGAACCATCGACGTTTCGGGCTTGCTGGGCGCTATTGGCCATCTTTTTTTGCTCGGGCCGATCATCGGTTCTTGCCAGCACCGCAAGAAACGGCAAATCGAGCTTTTTTGCCAGTCGTTGCGCGAAATCGGGCACCAGATGAGGATGGCGGTGAGACGGAATACACGTAACCCAGGTTGGTCGTGGTGCGGGATTCCAGGCACGAATCAAAGCGGCGCAGGCATCTATCAATTCCTCGGAGAACGTACCGGTTTTGTACTTCCCCTTGCGGACGAGTCCACCCCAGCCGGCGTCTCCCCACAGGCACAGGGCTTTTCCCGCTTCGGCGCGCAACGTGTCCGGGATCAGGCCGGAAACCTGGGAGTGTGGCAAGCCGCCGACAGGCCATTTCTTGCGGGGCTCGATCGGAAGGCTGGTTCTACGGAGGAAGGCGACGGCCTCGCGGGCCACGGCATCGCAGACCTCGACAGGCAACGGAGGCAACAGGGCTGTTGTGATGCCCCGGGGCCGGCCGTCCAGGGCTCGAATCAGGAAATCCATGTGGCCGGACGGCAAGTCCACATACGTTTGCATCTGCTCCTGTTCCTGCCGGCGCAACGCCGTCAGTCGTTCCGCACGCTGCCAGAACGATTCGTTTAAGTCGGCGGCAACCAGTTGCCACCTGGAACCCTGCGAAGCGATCGGGGCCGGCGACTCCAGCGAGAGCAACAGCAATGCTTTGTCGATGCGCCCCTGGGGGGCGTTTACGCGGCCCAACATCTGGGGCACGGTTAAGCCTTCAGGCGCGGCTTCAAGTGCCTTCAAAATCAGAGCGACTTCGTCGCGCGTCGGGAAGGCCTGTTCGATAAAATAGTCGGTGATATCCGTGTCTTCTTGTCCGCCCAGGAGAATGCCGTATGCCGAGGGGATGGCCCGTCCGGCGCGCCCCACCTGTTGGTAATAGGCCACAACCAACCCGGGCGCCTGATAGTGGATGACAAACGAAAGGTCGGGTTTGTCGAACCCCATGCCGAGCGCCGTGGTGGCGACGAGTGCTTTGATCCGATTATCCAACAAGGCCTGCTCTAATTCCGGCCGAAGTTCGCCGGTTTGGCCCGAGTAGGCTTCCACCGCCAACCCTTGCGAGCGCAACCAGTCAGCCACCAGGATCGTGTCGCGAACCGTCAGGGTATAGATGATGCCGCTCCCTTCCAGCCTGGGGACGTTTTCCGCCAGCCAGGCCAGACGCTCGGCCTGGCCGTGTAGTCGAATCGTTTGCAGCGTGAGCGATGAGCGATTGAGATCGCCCCGCAAGCGAAATAAATTCGGCCCCAGCACGGCCTGGAGATCTTCGATGACGCGATTATTTGCCGTCGCCGTCGTCGCCAGAACGCGGAGGTTTTCGGGGAGTGATCGGATGATACGTTCGAGTGACCGGTAGTGAGGTCGGAAGTCGTGTCCCCAGTCGGATATGCAGTGGGCTTCATCGACAACGAGCAGGGAAACTCGTCCCGCCAGGTGAGCTAAAACGTGTTCGCGGAAGCGCGGATTGGCGAGGCGCTCCGGCGAGATGAGCAGGATATCGACCTCGTCTCGCTGCAGGGTGGATTCAATCTGGCTCCACTGGTCGAGATTTTCCGAGTTTATTGTGACGGCCGAAACGCCCATCCGTTCAGCGGCAAGGAGCTGGTTACGCATGAGGGCAAGGAGGGGCGAAATCAGGATCGCCGGGCCGGCGCCTGCCTCGCGCAGCAGCTTCGATGCGATGAAATAGACGAAGCTTTTCCCCCAACCCGTTTTTTGAACCACCAACAATCGCCCGTTGCCTTCGACCACATACCGTATGGCCTCCTCCTGCCCGTCGCGAAACGCGGCGTCTGGCGTACCAGAACCAATGCGAAGTAACTCCAGTGCGCGATCGCGGTTGAAGGCCATCGTCCTCTGACCGAGGTTTGTTATGCCTTGCCTTGTGGGGACCAGGTCCGGCAGGACGATCCGCAAGATAACCGCGGATGGCGCGGACGGAGCAAGCGGCGCGCGATTTCATTTTCAACAGGAACCGTCCCGACGTATTCGGAGAGGGGGATGGTATGATGAACCGCGTCGGTTCGACCCAGACCCGAAGGGTTTCTGAGACGGTGAGGTGTTCCGGTCGCTGGGGTCTAAAACCCTTCGGGTCTCCTTGCGCAAGACGCACCCGGCGTGTAAGTTAGCACCGCCTAACCCGCCGTCGCCTTGCTGCATGACCGACCTGCCCGCCGTCCGCCCGATCCGCATCTTCATCTCCTCGCCAGGCGACGTCGCGGCCGAGCGCGACGCGTTGGAGGATTTGATCACCAACGACCTCCAGCCCCGGCTCGGCCGGCACCTCGGCGTCTACATCGAGGCGCTCCGATGGGAAACCCACGGCCGGCCCGGCCTCGGCGATATCCAGTCGAACCTCTTCGAACAACTCGGCGCGTACCACATCTACGTCGGCATCTTCTGGCGACGGTTCGGGACGCCGACAGGGAATCATGAATCGGGCTCGGAGGCGGAATTTTACGACGCGTACGAACGCTGGATGGCCGACAACCGCCGGCCGGTGATGCTGTATTTCTGTGAGCGGGAATTCACGGTCGACCCCCGAAAACTCACCCCGGAGCAGCTCCAGGAGATCAAAGCGCAGGACGAAAAGGTGGAGGCGTTCCGGAACGAAGTCTCGGGCAAGGGGCTGTTCTGGAAGTACACCGATCTGGTCGATTTTCGACAGCACGTCACGCGGCATCTCAACGATCAGATCTTCGAGATCGTGGGAACTCCCGATAGGGGTCCCGCTCCTCGGCCTCTGGTTGGCGATGTGCGTTCGCCCGAAGAATCCACCAGGGAAAAACGCCGCGAGAGCCTTCCAGAAATCGACATGCCGCCGCCGCCGGCCGCCCCGTATCGCCGGCTGCAGCGGTTTGAGCGTAACGATGCCGCCGTTTTTTTCGGACGAGACCGGGACATCGTCGAACTCTACCAGGCCATCACGAGCAAAGGACCGATCATCCTCTTCTACGGGGATAGCGGCGTCGGCAAATCCTCCCTGCTGGAAGCCGGCGTGTTGCGCTATCTGGAAACCGTGCACCAGGTTAAAATGAAGCGGCGCGACCAACCGTTGGGCCTGGCCGGCACACTGGCCAACCTCCTCGACGTGCCGGCCGAGCCGGCGGCTGTAGCAAATGCGTGGCATGCCCTGGAAGCAAAAGCGGGCAAGCCGCTGACGGTCATCCTCGATCAGGCCGAAGAATACGTCACCCTTCCCATGCCCGCCGGGGCGGATACGTCGGGGGGCGATGCGCCGTGGGTCGTGGAAATGCGCGCGCTGCTGGCGATCGTGGAGCGGCTCTTTGCCGTCAGGGCCAATCGCCCTGGGGGCCGGCTGGTGCTCTCGTTTCGCAAAGAGTGGCTGGCCGAGATAACTCGCGGCCTATCGGGGGTTGGACTTCCCTTTTTCCCCGTGTTTCTGGAGCGGCTGGACCGTGCGGGCGTGGTCGAGGTCGTGCGTGGGCCGGCGACCCGCGAGGAGCTGCGCGAGATGTATCGCCTCCAGATCGAAGAAAAGGTGCCCGAAGCCGTGGCCGATGCCATCCTGGACGACCCCAGAACGCCGGCCGCTCCCGTGCTCTCGATCCTCATGGCGCGTATGTGGGAGCGTGCGGTGGAGAAAGACCCCGTGGCCCCCACCTTTTCCACCGCCCTGTTCGAGGACATCCGCGACGGTGAAGGACTCGGGCTTGCGGAGTTTCTCTCGCGCCAGCTCGCGGCCCTGCGCGCGTGGGACGCGTCCGTGGTCGACTCGGGCCTGGCCATCGATGTCCTCGCGGCACACGTAACCGACCGCGTCACCGCCGGCGCCATGACCGACGCCGACGTGGAGCGTATCTATCCCCACGTGCGCGATCGGGTCCAGGCGCTCCGCGTGCGGTGTCAGGAAATGTACCTGCTCGTGTCGTACCGTCCCGACGGAGCGTCCGTACCCGTGACCCGGCTCGCGCATGATACGCTGGCGCCCGTGATCCTCCAGCATCACAAAGCTTCGAATGCTCCCGGGCAGCGGGCCCAGCGGTTGCTGGAGAGTCAGGCGGTGGATTGGAAGGACGGGCAGCGAGGCAACAAGCTCGATCACGTCAATCTGAAGCTGGTTGAGAAGGGCGCAATTGGAATGCGCTTCCTGACAATCGATGAGACGCGACTGGTGAAAGCTAGCTACAGAAGGCAGCTATGGCGCCGTTTGCAGCGCCTCGGTGTGGCCGCGATGATTTCCGTTTTTGCGTTGGTGGGAGTCGTCGTGTTATCGGAAATCGTTGTCCCCACGGTCGCGCAGAAGCTCCAGCACTGCGGCGCGGCCGGCGAACTCGATGTGTGGTGCAGCGCGTGTAAAGAGGCCGAGGGCACCTGGAATAAGGAGCTTCTGGCTGATCAGGGATATTGCACCGGATCAAATTGGATGGCCTTTGACGACAGTGCATTCGTTGAAATACCGGCCGGCCCGTTCACCATGGGCTCGGAGAGTGGATTCCCCGATGAGGCGCCTGTTCGGGATATTATCGTAAGTGACACGTTCTTCATGGGTAGTACCGAAGTTACGCAACGCCAGTGGTTTGCGGTGATGGGGACCGTTCCGAGCACGTATCGGGGGTTTGAGCTGCCTGTGCAGAATGTGACCTGGTTCGACACCTAGCAGTTTATTAGTCGCTTGAATGCAAGTAATTCGCTGGTTGAGCGTCCCGATGTATCCCAGGCTTCTTCCTTCGTTTTTCGACTACCAACAGAAGCCGAATGGGAATATGCTTGCAGAGCCGGATTGACGGGACAAGATTACGGATTCGCGCGCGATGAGGGTACTCTCGACGATTATGCCTGGCATGCGGGTAATTATAAGGGTGCTCCGCAGCCCGTGGGCCAGAAACTACCAAACAGGTACGGCCTTTACGACATGCATGGCAATGTATTCGAATGGGTTGCCGATGTGTTCGATACGTATGATCCTTCCTATTTAAATGACCCCGTAAACTGGGATTCTCTTAGCAGCGCGTCGCGCGTCCTGCGCGGCGGCTCGTTCTACGATAATGCTGAGAACGTCCGCTGCGCCAACCGGGTCAGCAGCCTTCCGTTCAGCGACTACAACAACAGCGGTTTTCGCGTCGTTTTCGCGCCCCCTTACAAAAGTGTTCCATGAATGGCGAAGGTGCTTAAATAAGCGAAGAGGCATGAGGTTGGCTTTACGGTCGGGCTCTGTCCTCTGGAGGAACGATGCGGGATGGCGGAGGGCGTTGGGGCTGAGCAGGGCCACGCCATGGCGCGCCCTTACGGCCCCGAATGGTGCATAATTGCCCGACAGCAAGGGCGATGTCATTCGCGGACGCCGGCCCCGCGCAGCCGGGCTATGGATCGGAGGATGACCTGCACAGGTCTATCGCGTATCGTTACGTTGTTCTTTCGCGCACCTGAAGCTTCCCGCCTATCCCAGGAGTCCATCTGGCAGCCGGCCCGAGGAGCGCGCGCCACCTGCAATCCGAACAAAACATGCCCATCCCCCATTCCGCCTTCATCGTGCGGCCTTACGAGGTCAAAGGCGACATCGACTTCGAACGGGTCGAGCGGGAGCTCATCCGGCCGGCGATGGAAAACGCGAACATCCGTGGCGGGCCGGCGAAGGATGTCCTGGTGGCCGGCAATATCCAGCGCGACATGTTCCTCTCCCTGCTCACGGCGGACATCGTCATCGCGGATATCTCGATCCACAGCCCCAACGTGTTCTACGAACTCGGCATCCGGCATGTGCTGCGGCCCCGGCACACGTTTATGATCTACGCGGCCGATAAAGGGGAAAAACATCCGTTCGACATCCAGCAGGAGCGATACCTGGCGTATGACAGCCGTAACCCGCAAGAATGCGTCGACTTGCTGAGCCGGGCCCTTGCCGATTCGCTGCGCAGCGAGCGTCCCGACAGCCCGGTTTTTGCGTGGCTCCAGGGACTCCGCGAGCAGGACGTTGCCCTGTTTTTGCGTTCGATCGAGGATAAGGACTTCGCCCGACAGGTCGCGAAACACGAAGGCGCCGCGAAGGAGAAATCCACCGAAGAGCCCGAGAAGAAGCGACACATGGCGGACCTACGCCTGCTGGCCGACGATGTCGTAGGGCGACCGTGGGCCGTCGTCGGACTGAAGCGTATCGGGGAGATCCTGTTCCAGTTGAAGCACCTCGCGTTTGCCAGGGCGGTCTGGGAACGGGTGCTGGAGCGTTTTCCGGACGATGAAGACGCGCTGGATCGGCTGAGCACCCTGTACAACCGGGCGGGGCTGATTGCCGAATCAGATCGGCTCGTGCAGAGGCTACTCAAGCTTCGTGATGATTCCAATCCACAATTTGCCGAGGCCATGGCGCTGCACGGCCGCAATGTGAAACAACTGTGGCAATCCGACTGGGCGGAAAAACCAGCTGATGGTACGCGAGAGGATACGACACGCCTGGCCATCGAAAGCCCTCGTCTCTTCGACGCCTTTAGGGCGTACGACGAAGCGTTCAGGGGCAATCTGAATCACTACTATTCGGGCGTGAATGCCCTGGCGTTGGCAGTCATCATCGATCAACTGGCCGGCAGGCATCCGGAGCCATGGGAACGCGGGTATCCTTCGAAGCAGGCCGCCGATTCCGCGTTGCGCGTGATCAGCGAACGAATCGGGCAACTGGAGCAACTCGTTCGTGCTTCGTTGGAGAGTTCCATCTATCTCAAGCGGCAGCGGGGCGGCGTAGGCACCGAAATCCGAAAACCGGAATGGGAGGAGGCGACCGAGGCGGAGGTCATCTGTCTGACATCGCCCGACCCCGACCGGGTGGCCCGTGCGTACAAAAAGGCCGCGCAGGCATCGCCCTTCGTGGTCGATTCCATGCGGAGGCAACTCCGGTTATATCAGGCGCTGGGCGTACAGGCGGCGCAGGTCGATGCCGCGTTGCGCGAGCTGGGTGAGGCCGCTTCTTCTGAAGACCACGTCACGCACGTCATTCTTTTCACCGGCCATATGATCGACAGCCTGGATAGAACAGTAGCACGTTTCCCCCCAGCATGCGAAGAGGCGGTTCGCCGGGAGATTGGCTTGGCAGTTGAAGCGATCGTCCAATGGATGGAAGCCGCCCGGGGCGCCGGCACGAGGCTGACGGTTCGCGGCCTGGCCGGCGGCGCCTGCGGCGGAGACCTCCTGTTCCACGAGGTCTGCCGCGAACGGGGCATCGCCACCGATTTCTATTCGCCGTTCCCTCCGACGGATTTCCTCCCCGGTTCTGTCTCGTTCGCCGGCGACGCGTGGGTGCGCCGCTTCTACACCCTGTACGACACGACGCCGCGGGAGGGCCGGCCGGTGTTGCAGGATACGAAGGCGATGCCGTACTGGGTCGATGGAGGGAAGGGGTACGACATCTGGGTGCGCAACAACCGGTGGATGCTTTACCACGCCCTCGCGCTGGGAGGTGGCCAGGCGACGCTGCTTGCGCTCTGGGACCGGCAGCCAGGGGATGGGGTAGGAGGGACCGAAGGGATGGTGCGGGATGCGGAGCGGAATGGCATGGAGGTCCGAGTCATGGATATGGAGGTGATTCGGGCGAGTTTGTCGTGAAAGACCGGTTCCCGTGCCGGCTTGCCTCATCGGTGCTTTCGCGCTAGCTTACGCGTTGTCTGACACGTTAAATCTGCGGAGTATCCGTTCCGGGTTCCGTGTTCAATGTTCCGGGCAGCAAGCCCATATCGCCCGATTACCCGGAACTCCGAACACGGAACGCGACGACGTTATACTGATCGGGATCCTGACCCTCGCGTTCGACTTTTTTGTCTGGATGTACTACACACGGCCGTTAGCCGGGTTGTGTTTGGGAGACTATGATGGAAGAAAAAGACTGGAACCTGTTACTCCATACAATCAACAGGGGAAACTGTGTGGTATTCCTGGGGCCGGAGATGGCGCAAGACGTTGTGGATGGTCATTCGAGGGCATTAACCGAGGTACTGGCAAGGAGGCTCGCGGATGAACTTAAGCAACGATCCCCGACGGATATTCTGATTGAATACGACCTGGCTCACGTGGCGCGGAAATACAGCGACTATAACAGCTCAATCGATCTGCAGGTCGCCGTAACCCAATTCTACGAGGAAAAAAAGGATCATACCAGCCAGCCGTACCTCGATCTGGCGGCTTTGCCGTTTCACCTGGTCGTAAAGACCACGCCGGACGCGTACTTCCTGGAAGCCCTGAGGCGTCACAAAAAACCCTGTCAGGTGGAAGGGTATCACTATCGAGGTCCTCGGCGCGATCTCGTTCCCCCGGCCACGGCGAAAAAGCCCATGGTTTACTACCTCTACGGGTATGTCGATGTGCCGGAATCGCTGGTAATCTCTGAAAACGATGTGCTCGATTTCCTCGTCAACGTGATCGCTAAAAATCCGCCGCTCCCGACCAACATCAGCAGTGAAATCCGAGACCCTTCCAAGTGTTTTCTGTTTCTCGGCTTTAGCTTCAAGAACTGGTATCTGCGTATCCTCTTCCACGTGTTGCAGGGACAAAGCCACAGCAACCGATCGTTTGCGCTGGAAGCAACCGGGCCGGAAAATGACCCGGCACACCAGGGCGCGATTCTTTTTTTTAAGGATACACACAAAATATACCACTACTGCCTCGATGTGGGCGTATTCACGGATGAACTCAGGCGCCGCTATGAAACGAAGTACGGGGTGAACCATATTCCCGCTTCGACCGGCGCAGAGGCGCAAGTTCTCGTCGAGGCGCCCATGGCATTTATCTGCCACGCTTCCGAGGACGCCGGCTATGCCGCGGAGCTCTCCCGAAAATTGAGAGAGGCCGGAATCGATACCTGGCTCGATAAAGCGGCCCTGAAGACCGGTGACGACTGGAACCGACAAATCGAGGACGCCATCGGGGACGTGGACTTTTTCCTGATCCTCCAGAGCCGGGCCATGCGGGATAAAAACATAGCCTATGTAAACAAAGAGATCAACCTGGCCTTGGAACGCAGGAGGGAGTTCCGGCCCGGTATCCGGTTCATCATGCCGCTGATTATTGAAGAAGGCGGCGAAATGGAGGATTTTGATGACCTGTCCACCTTCCAGGCGCTCGACCTGGCCCACGATCTGGCCCACGACAAGGAGCAGAGCCTGACCCAACTCGTAAACGCCATCGAACGGGACTTCGAGCGACGAAAGAGAAAATAGCCAGGGCGTACCATGGACAATTTCTCGCAATATCGTTACCCCGGCGCTCGCCCGTTCCAGAACACGGACGTTAGGGGGGCATCTGGGTGGCGTCGACCAGTGGACTCAGTCGAATCATCCCGCCGGCCTACCCCTTTACGGTGTATGAGGAGTTGCCTGATACCGGCCGGCTTTTCACCCATGCTAACGAGGCGATCGTTGAAGATCTCGATGGCGCCATATTGATTGGTCGCCCGTCGGGTTTTATCCGAATCCCGCCCGGGCCAGACGCTTTGCCCGAGCTGATAGAAGACCCATTCCTCGCCCGGGTCGGTGTTTTTGATGTTTTCTGGGTTGATCCGGATAGCAGCTTATGGATCGGGAGCAATGCCGGTCTTTTTCGATATGACAGAGCCCTCGGTCATCTGACGCACTTCGAACATCGGCCGGCAGATGAAGCCGGCATCAGTTTCGGGATGATCCGGAGTATTTACCGGGACCGGGCTGGAGACCTGTGGGTCGGGTTTTACGGGGGTGGCGCAGATCGGTATGACCCGGTAGCCGGCCGGTTTATCCACCATATGCCCGATTCCGCTGCGTCGGGCAGTGGCATCGTGCACAACGGCATTTTCAGCATCTACGAGGCGCCTTCGGAGCCGGACGCGCTCTGGTTTAGCACCATCGGAGGCCTATCGCGTCTCGATCGCCAAAGCGGTCGATTTGAAAACATCGATCTCCCCGAAGTGCAGTGGGCCACGGATGTACTGGAGGATTCAAAGCAGCGCCTGTGGGTCGCGACGCAGGAGCACGGATTGCAGCTCATTGATCGACAGACGATGCGGCCGATCGCTTATAAACGCGCAAATACGCTGCCCGGGCGAGGCGTGTACGAAATCACAGAGGACGATTTTGGGTTTCTCTGGCTGGCTACCGGAGAGGGCCTGACGCGCTTCGATCCGGAGGAGGGCGTTTTCTGGCATTTTACGCGTCGCGATGGATTGCCGGCGGTATACTCCTCGTTCACAGAACGCTCGGGCTTCAACCATTCATCGGGCCGGCTCTTTTTTTACAGCGAAGGCTCCTGGTATAGCTTCGACCCCGGGGAGTTTACCTCTCCCCCGACGCTGTTGCCTCCCGTTTTGACGGGAATCGAGGTGGATGGAGTCGAAGCCATGGTCGCGAATGGAAACGGGCAGGATACGTCGATTACCCTCGCGCGTACCTTGACGCTCAGGGCAGCGGAGAACGATATCAGCCTGTATTTCGCTGCCCTTGGATCTTCCGCCCCCGATCTCGTTCGGTATCAATATCGGCTGGAAGGGTACGATGACACGTGGGTGGACGCGGGTCGCGAAAATCGAGCGCGGTACACGCGGTTGCCGCCGGATCGTTATGTGTTTGAAGTTCGGGCGGCTAGCGAGGACGGGGTTTGGAGCGAATCACGGTCGCTCATGATAGATAAACGACCATCCTGGTGGCGGCACCCGATCGCCTACTGGCTTTACATCTTACTTGTCGCTGGCCTCGTTCTGGGCATCGACCGTTTCCAACGCGCCCGCCTCATCGCTCGGGAGCGCGAGGCGGCCCGCTTCCGTGAGACCGAGCTGATCGCGCAGGCTGCCGACGAACACGCCCGCCTCGTCGAAGACCTCGACCGCACCAAGTCCCGCTTCTTCGTCAACCTCTCCCACGAGTTCCGCACCCCGCTCACGCTCCTCCTCGGCCCCATCCGCGATGCCCTCGCCGGCGCGTACGGGGAGATCAACCCCCGCCTACTTCACCAGCTCGGCCCCATGCACCGCGCG
>JAWXAX010000270.1 GCA_034439735.1 Rhodothermales bacterium
GCGCCGGCGCCGGCGCGGCAATAAGGATGAGAAGCGCGGCGGTTAACGCGGCATAGGAGGGGATGCGAGCTACCATGACCGGAAGGGAGTGGTTGGAAACGGGTAAAAGGAACGCATGGAATATCGGACCTGATACGGACGTCGCCCGATTTCGTTGCCGGGGTCACACACCGCCGATAGCGTCGACGATCATCAACAGCGCGGCGCCGGCGGTGCCGCCCGAAAGCAAGAGGGACCAGTCGCGCTGCGCCAGCCCGACCCATCGCACCATGGCCGTGGAAATCAGGAGGACGACGGCCAGGATCAGGATCTGGCCCAGCTCGAGCCCGAGGTTAAAGGCGAACAGCGGCCCCACAATGCTCTCTTCGCCACCCAGCATGGCGCGCAGGAAGTTGGAGAATCCCATCCCATGAATGAGCCCAAAACCCAGCGCCAGGCCATACTTTGCATATTCGCTCCGTCGTTCGGCCAGGCGGCCGTGTTGTCCTCGAAGCTCCAGCACGATGTTGACGAGGCTGGTGACAACGATCGTGATCGGGATGAGGAACTCGACGAGCTCTCCGTTGATCGTGATCAGGTCCAATGTCGCCAGCGCGAGGGTGACGCTATGGCCCAGCGTGAATGCGGTGACGAGCCAGAGGAGGTGTTTCCACTGGTTGAACTGGTAGACGGCGCACAGGGCCGTGATGAACAACATGTGGTCGTACCCTTTCAGGTCCGAGATGTGTTCGATACCGAGGCGCAGAAACAGGGTGAAGGAGGATTCCATGAGCGAGGTTCAAGGACTGGGTGCGCCGGCTCCGTTTTCTTCAACCATGGCACTGGCGATTCGCCGGGAAAAATAATACACGCTTTTGAGATACTGGGTGATATCGGTTTCGATGCGATAATGCGTCATCCGGTCGGATGCGTCGGCCGTGAGCCGGCCGACCAGGTGCTGCTCGATCCCGTCCACCAGCCGGTTGATCTCTTTGCTAGCCTCCAGGACCTGGCGTGCAAGGTTCGGGTCCGATGTGTCGAGCGCTTCCAGGGACCGGGCAAGCGTCTCGCAGACACGGCCGTGCAGGACGGCGAGCACGGCTTCGGTGGAATCGCTGACACGCACGCCGGCGTCGATGCGCTTGCGGCCGGCGGCGACGATGTTGGTCTCGACCAGGTCTCCGATGCCTTCCAGGTTATTGGCGGCGGTCATGTAGTCGTACAAGGCCTCGGTTTCCGGCTGGAGCAGGCGTTTCTTGCTCAAGCTCCCGAGGTAGGTGACGATGGCTTCGTGGAGCGTATCGATCTCGTCGTCGCGCCGGGCGAGGGCCTCCAGGGCGGCCCGGTCGCCCCGGAGGACGACCGGCAGAGCGCGCTCGACCATGTCATGCGCGCGTTCACCCATTCGGCGCAGCTCCATGCGGGCCCGGTCCAATGCGAGAACCGGCGTGGAGAGCAGCATGTCATCCAGATACCTTGGTTTCACGCCCGCGCCGCTTGCCACCTTTTCGGGGACGATCCACCGGATCAACCGGGCGGAAGGCCCGGTGAGCCCGATAAACAGCAGCGTGTTGGCGATATTAAAAAGGGTGTGGGCGTTGGCGATCTGGCGCGGAGTGTCGGCGGCAAGGCGGGCGAGGCCGACAAGGTCTGGCGACGCCGGTGAGATCGCGCGCACGACCCCGGCCAGGGGATCGATCAGGCCGATCCATACCGCCACGCCCGCCATGTTGAACAGGGTGTGCACGGCGGCGGCCTGGAGCGCCACGCGCGGCTTGCCCGTGGCGGCGAGGAAGGCGGTGGCGCACGTGCCGATATTGGCGCCGAAGGCGAGCGCGATACCGGCTTCCAGCGTGATGAGGCCCTGGCTGGCCAGGACGATGATGACACCCGTCGTGGCCGACGAACTCTGTACCAGGGCGGTGAACGACGCGCTGGCCGCGATCCCCAATAGCGGGTGGCTCATTCGCTGCATCACCTCGACGAACGGGGCGAAGGCGGTCAGCGGTCGGGTGGCCTCGCTCATCAGATCCATCCCGAAAAACACTAGCCCGAGGCCAAGCAGCACGCGGCCATAGCCCTGCCACCGCTCGTTTTTACTCGCGAACAACATCCCGAACCCGGCCGCGATCAGCACCAGCGCGTAGGCCGTCACCTTGAACGCGACGAGTTGCGCGGTGATGGTCGTGCCGATGTTGGCGCCCATGATGACGCCGATCGACTGGCTGAGCGACATCAGCCCGGCCGAGATGAAGCCGATGAGCAGGACGGTGGTTATGGAGGACGACTGGACGACGGCGGTGACGACGGCGCCGGCGAATACGGCTTTGAATCGGTTGGCCGTGACTCGCCCGAGCATCGCCTTCAGCCGCCCG
This sequence comes from Rhodothermales bacterium, assembly GCA_034439735.1. Lineage (NCBI taxonomy): Bacteria > Pseudomonadati > Rhodothermota > Rhodothermia > Rhodothermales > Rhodothermales bacterium. The sequence goes on from JAWXAX010000270.1 coordinate 2,355, forward strand.
CCCGCAAGGCTCTTGAGCGAGGCGGTCATCAGGTCCATCCCAAACAAGAACAGCGCGAGCCCACCCGCCAGGCCGGTGATCAGAGGGAACAGGTCCAGGTTGGATTGAAGGGGCATCGGAGTTCTCCCTGCGGGGAGTTCAGGCGGCGGCTGGTCCCTTCGCGATGGCCTCGCGGTAGACCGGCACCACCTCGTCCTGGTTCGTCGCACAGACCGAGAGGTCGCGCAAGAGCCCGTCCGTGAGCCGATAGATCCATCCGTGGATGGATAGGGGCTGCTGCCGTTCCCAGGCTTCCTGGACGACGGTCGTCTGACAGACGTTGAGCATCTGCTCGATCACGTTCAGCTCACATAGACGGTCGAATCGGGCGCTGTCATCCGGGATGTCAGCGAGTAACCGTTCGTGTTTATACACCACGTCCTGGATGTGGCGCAGCCAGTTATCGATCAGCCCGAGCCGGCGGTTGTCCATCGCTGCCCGCACGCCGCCGCAGCCGTAATGCCCACACACGATGATGTGTTTCACCTTGAGCACATCGACGGCGTACTGCATCACCGAGAGGCAGTTCAGATCCGTGTGGATCACCATATTGGCGATGTTGCGGTGGACGAACAGTTCGCCCGGGAGGAGGTCGACAATCTGGTTTGCCGGCACCCGGCTGTCCGCGCAGCCGATCCACAGGTGCTGGGGCGATTGCTGGCGAGACAACTTGTCGAAGAACTCGGGGTCGTTTTCGCGGATGGTCTTCGCCCAATTCCGGTTGTTGTCGAAGAGCGGTTTGAGCGTGCGCATAACAGGTTGGGGGGATGGATGGGAAGAGCGTAATCTAGGACTCGGCACGGGGATCGACAAGGAGCCCCGGCGCCCTATAACGCTAACTGGAACTGTAGCACGGCCAGATGCTCTGATCCCCCGCGGCCGGCCGGGGCGCCGTGCATATACGCCAGTGTAAGACGCTCCCGGTTGAACGGCAGGCCGCGACGCGCGCTGGAACTCAGGTTCAGGCTCACGAGGGTGTAGGTGTCGGCGGCGAGGTCGGAGTCGGCCGCAAACCGTTCAATCCCGCCGGCTAGCTCGGCGCCCTCAATAAGGCGTACGGCCGCGGTCACTGCATACCCGAACGATCGTTGCTGCGGAGCGCGCCGGCTCGAGGCATACCGCATCCCGATCACCTCGCCCTTGAGCCGCACAGGCTGGCTGCCGGGGGTGGCACCCCAGTACACGTGGGCGGAGAACGACGTGAAGGTACGGCCCGGCCCATCGTCTTCCACGGCTGTGTTCGGGTTGCGCGAGCCGTTGTAGCCTGCGAAACCGCCCAATTCTAGCCCTTTGATGGCGTCAAGTTTGTAGTCCGCGAACCCGCTGATCGCCATGCCACGGCGATCGACGCCTCCGGTCGGCGACAGCCCCGTGATGCCCTCCCGGAAATTGCTGCGGAGCGTGGCGAACGACCCGTCGCCGTTGTGCAGGAAGGCCATGAGGCGTGTGTGGCCGTCGTCGTACAGAACATCCACCCCGAAGTCGCGAGCCGCACTGCCGATCCCCCCGCGTGCCCACCGCTCGCCAATGGCTCCGCGTTCGACGCCGTCGGTGACGGAGGAAGAGGTGAGCCCGTACCCCCGGGGTTGCGCACCAACCAGATAGCCGGCGCGGAGGCGCACGGTGGGCCCGAGCCAGTAAAACGCGAAGAAGTCGACCACTGAAGCGTTGCCCGAGGAAAAATCGGCAACGACTTGGATGCCGAGCTTCTGTCGATACGTCATCACCCCCCGGAGCCGGGCCCGGCGAAGCCCGAAGCCGGCGTGCTCGGTGCTGTCTCGGTCACTGGAGGCGTAGCTGTACCGTACCTGGACGGCCGTCGACCATTGAAACTGAAGATCGGCCGCCTCGCCCCCGTCCTGACTCCACACGGTTTTAACGGCGAAAAGGCTGAAGAAAAGGAAGAAGACGTATCGCCGGCGACAAGAAGGCGTCATCGTGACGTGTTATTAAATTGCTACCAAATTGTTAACGGGTGTCCGAGACAACGATGAAACGGTCGGGACGTTTCCCCGGCGCGGATTGCGTCCTTCTCCGCCGTTAACGACCTTATCTGCATGGAAATGCTCGTCGACTACTTCACCCACATGCCCACGACCCACCGGACACTCTTCCTGGTGGGTGGCCTCACGCTGTTCTGGCTTATTGAAAGCGCCATCCCGCTGTTCGCCTTCCGGTACGACAAGTGGCGCCACGCCGGCGTCAACATCTTCTTTACCCTCACCACCGTTGTCGTCAACTTCTCCATGGCGTTCCTCCTCGTGATGGCCTCGGATTGGGTGGTGGCACACGAATTCGGCATTATCCAGTGGATCACAATGCCGCTCTGGCTATTCGCTCTGGTGGGGTTGTTGTTGCTGGACCTGATTGGGGCGTGGCTCGTCCACTATGTCGAGCACCGGGTGAAGTGGATGTGGCGCTTCCACCTCGTGCACCACACGGATCAACACGTCGACACCACCACCGCCAACCGCCATCACCCCGGCGAAAGCGTCTTCCGGTTTGGATTCACTACCCTGGCGGTGTTTATCGTCGGCGCACCCATGTGGATGGTGTTTCTGTACCAGACGATGTCCGTCGTCCTGACCCAGTTCAACCACGCGAACGTCCGGATGCCGGCCTGGCTGGATGACGCGCTCGTGACGGTCTTCTGCACCCCGGACATGCACCGCGTCCACCACCACTACCGAATGCCCTATACCGACGCGAACTTCGGCAACATCTTCAGCTTCTGGGATCGCCTGTTCGGGACGTTCATGAAGGCGGACAACCAGCGGCTGGTTTACGGCGTCGACACCCACATGGCCGAGCCGGAGGCCGGCGGAGTCGGGACGATGCTTAAGATCCCGTTTTTGCCGTACCGACCGAGGAAGGAGTATGAGGAAGAAGAAAGGCTGGGATAAGGGAAAAGGGAAAAGTTAAAAGGTAAAACAGGAAAAGGCAAAACAGAAAAAGGCAAAAGGCAAAAGGCAAAAGGGAAAACAGGAATAGGCAAAAGATAGACGAAGGGGCAATGATCTCTTTTTACCTTTTGCCTTTTGCCTTTTACCTTTTACCTTTTACCTTCACAACCCCAGTTTCCAAAACACCTTTCCCTCATCCAAGGCGTCGTGCATGCGGGGGCGGTCGGGGGGGTTGGGGTTGTGGCGCATGAGGGCCTGGATGTCGTAGAGGAGCGCTTCGGCCTGGGCGTAGTAGGAGTGGCCCAGGAGGTCGACGTCGAAGTCCGGCACGGCGATGGTATCGATCCCGGGGGCGATGGTGTAGGGGCGGAAGTAGCCGGCGCGCGGGGCCTCATGGAGTTTGCCCGACAGGAACACGGGGAGGTCGCCGTTCGACGCATAAAGCGTCGTCCGGCCGGCGTGTTGGGGGTAAAGGTGCGCCATCTGGAGGAAGAGGTCGCGGTCGACATCCGGTGCGGCGAGGAAGATTTGATCGAACCAGACCTTGCCGCGGATCTCGGCGTTGCCGGCGATGCGCTGGAGCGACCGCAGCAATCCCCGGTTACCCATGCTGTGGGCGATCAGGTGGATCTTCGCCCCCTGGCACTGCGCGGCGAAGTCAACGAGGAATTCCGTAATAGCCTGTTCGCTCGCTTCGATGCTGGCTTCGTCGGCCTTGTAGCGGTGGACGTCGCCCTTGGATGGCCAGCTGAAAAACGCCGTCGGGCCCGGTACTTTCAGATCGTAGCCGATCTGAGCGGATCGGATGGCGGCTTCCTCGAATGTGACGTTGAAGCCGTGGATGAAGAGCAGGGCATGGGGCTGGTTGCCGGCGTCGAAAGCGGCCTGCAGGGCGGCGTGGATCTCCTGGAAACAGGCATCGTGCTCCAGGTCCACGATCTTCTGGACCCGCAGGCGGTCGTCGCGGAGGTCGAACCGCAGCAGTCGTTTCCAGAAACTCGTCCCTATCTCCCCGAACCGATGCGCCTCCGGGATACGCACATCCACCCGCCCGTATAGCGTTTTATAGTAGCGCTCGCCCGAAAAACCGCCGCCAGAATCATTACCCCCTTCCGCCGGCTTGCGGTTAGTACCGTACCACACGGGATAGATGATGCCCTGGTCCGGTACGTGGGGACCGTCGGCGCCGGATCCGGCGGGCGGTTCTCCCATTTTTTTGATCTCCTCTTTCTCGATGTCCGGGGGCGGCCCGAGGGCGGCGCCGGTTTCACCGCCGCGCGAGGGGGCGGGTGGCGGGAGAGCTGATTCGTAATCGGATACCCCCATCAGCCGGTCGGCAAGCCACAAAATGTCCGACGCGTCACCCAGGAGCATATGCAGCGCCCGTTCAAAGAGCGGTGGCAGGGGAAATCGTTTGGGGGGATCGATAACGAGGAAGGCGTGGCGGACGAGCTCCACGGCGTCCTTCAGCGCGAGGTCCGACGCCAGGCGCGCGGAGACGGTCGGAGACCAGACGATGAGCAGCCAATCGATGTCTTCCGGCCGAACAGAGGCGGCATCGATTTCCGGGTCGGTGATACCCTGAACGGATGAAATTCCGGCGTTCCTCAGGCCGGCGAGGAGGTTCTGAATCCCGCGCAGATGCGCCCTGGATTCGACGGCGTAATAAACGAGGACGCGTGGCAAGGATGAGTCGGGCATACCTCGGTCGCTGGCGATGTGTGAGAGGAGTACAACCTACGTATTCGCTACAGGGAGGTCAAGCTCATGAAAATGACACGAGATGTCCACGGGGCGACATTTTTTGAGTGAGCCTTTTCATTCCTGCTGCCGGCCTGTATCATGAAGTCAACATGCACTCCCCCCAACCGCCCCATGAAATCACGCAGATCCTTTATGAAACGCGCCGGCGCCTGGATGTCCGCGCTGGGAGTTGGAACCGTGGCGGTCTCCGCCGGGCCGGCCGATGAGCGGCCTCGCGCCGGCGAGGTCATCACACACGACGACATCCCGCTGTTCTCGTCGACGAAGGCGTTCGGCAACCTGCTTTTTGTCTCGGGCATTGGCGCCCACTTCGAGGGCGACATCAAGGCGCACACCGACCACGTGCTCACCGAGATGAAAAAACGCCTCGAAGACGGCGGCTCGTCGATGGAAAAGGTGCTCAAGGTGAACGTGTACCTGCACGACCTGAGCGACTACACGGCAATGAACGAGGTCTTCCGCGGCCGTTTCGGCGAAAATCCGCCCGTCCGCACCACCGTCGCCTGTTACGGCGGCATCCCCGGCGACTCGCTCGTCGAGATCGACTGTATCGCGGCTCTAGACTGATCCCCATGCTCTCCCGACGCGCACTCCTCCAACTGGCCGCAACGACTCCAGTCCTCGGCCACCTCGCTGCCTATTTCGGGTTGACGAACGTCGCCGCGTCGCCGTTGGCGCGCGACTACTTCAAGGAGCTCGGCCTCCGCCCCTTCATCAATGCCGCCGGCACCTTCACGATGCTCACGGCGTCGCAGATGCCGGACGAGGTGACGCAGGCCATCCGGTACGCCTCCACCCGATACGTCCGCCTCGACGACATCCAGGACGCTGTCGGTGCGCGCATCGCCACGCTCCTCCGGTGCGAAGCCGCCACGGTGACGGCCGGCGCCGCCTCGGCCCTGACGCTCGGCACCGCCGGCGTGCTCACGGGCCTCGATGAAAAAAAGGCCGCTCAGTTGCCGGACGTGACGGGGATGAAGAGCGAAGTCATCCTCCAGCGCGCCCACTTCGTCGGCTATGTTCACGCCATCCGCAATTGCGGGATGTCGATGGTTTACGTGGACACCGCCGCCGAACTCGAAGCCGCCATCTCGGACCGTACGGCGTTGTTACTATTTATCAACGCGCTCAACGAAGAAGGCCAGGTGAAAGACGCCGAGTTTGTCGCCATCGGCAAACGACACGGCATCCCCACGTTCAACGACTGCGCGGCAGATGTCCCGCCGGTCGAGAACCTCTGGAAATACACGGAGATGGGGTTCGACCTCGTGGCGTTCTCGGGCGGCAAGGGAATCCGTGGTCCGCAGAGCGCCGGCCTGCTCCTGGGACGGAAGGATCTCATCGCCGCCGCACGCCTCAGCGCCCCGCCCCGGGGCGACACGGTCGGCCGAGGGATGAAGGTCAACAAGGAAGAGATCCTGGCGATGCTTGTCGCCCTCGAACTGTACCTCGAAAAAGACCACGACAGGGAACGCCGGCTGTGGGAGCGACAGGTCGAACTCATCGCCGGCCGCGCCCGGTCGGTCCCGGGGGTCGAGACCGAGATCCATGTGCCCCCCATCGCCAACCACGTGCCCTCGCTGCGGGTCTGGTGGGATGCCGCTCGGGTGCGCATCACCCCGCAGGCCGTGCGTGAAGCCCTGCGCGCTGGCGATCCGTCCATCGAAATGATGGGCAACGACGAACGGCTCGATATCACCACCTGGATGATGCGCCCCGGCGAGGAAAAGATCGTCGCCCGTCGGCTCGAGACCGTGCTGCGCGCGGCAACCACGTAACCTGGCCTAAACCGTGATGATACTTCGATTCCTGCTCCTGTGCCTGCTGGTCGCCCCGGCTGAAGCCCAGCGCCTCGACCTGCTCCTCAAAGGCGGGCGCGTCATCGACCCGCGCAACGGCATCGACGCCGTGCAGGATGTCGGCATCGCTGATGGCCTCATCGCTCAGGTGGCTCCGTCGATCCCCGCCGGCGACGCCGCGCGGGTGGTGGATGCCTCCGGCCTCATCGTCACGCCGGGCCTGATCGATCTCCATGCCCACCTCTTTTACGGCACCGAGGAAGACGCCTACCTCGGCAACGGCTTCTCCGCTCTGCCGCCCGACGGGTTTACGTTCCGGACGGGCGTCACCACGGCCGTCGACGCCGGCGGCGCCGGCTGGCGCACCTTCCGGCAGTTCCACGAACAGACCATCGCCCATTCGCAGACCCGTGTACTCGCGTTTATCAACATCGTCGGCGCCGGCATGAAGGGCGGGCCGACGGAGCAGAACACGGGCGACATGGACGCGAAGCTGACGGCCATGGAGATCGCCCGGTATCCGAACGAGATCGTGGGAGTGAAGCTGGCGCACTACGATGGGCCGGACTGGATGCCCGTCGACCGCGCCGTCGAAGCCGGCGCCCTGGCCGGCGTTCCCGTGATGATCGACTTCGGCCGCTCCGAACCGCCGCTCCCTCTCGAGGCGCTGTTCATGGAGCACCTCCGCCCCGGCGATATCTTCACCCACACGTACGGAAAGGTCGATCGCCGTGAGGGACTCGTGGAAAACGGCGTCCTCCGGCCGCTCGCCCTCTCAGCCCAGCAGCGCGGTATCGTGTTCGATGTCGGCCACGGCGGCGGCAGCTTTCTGTTCAGCCAGGCCGTGCCAGCGACCCGGGCCGGGTTCTGGCCGGCCACCCTCAGCACCGACCTCCACACGGGCAGCATGAACGGGGGGATGAAGACGATCGACAACGTGATGTCCAAATTTCTCGTGCTCGGGATGCCCCTGCCCGATGTGATCGCCGCATCCACCTGGAAGCCGGCGCAGGTCATCCACCGCGAAGAACTCGGCCACCTGAGCGTCGGCGCCGAGGCCGACGTGGCGGTGTTTCAGTTGGAAGAGGGTGTCTTTGGATACATCGACTCCGGCGGATTCCGGATGGATGGAGACGTCCGCCTCGTCACCGAAATGACCGTCCGCGCCGGCGAGGTCGTCTGGGATTTAAACGGCCGTTCCCACCCGGGGTGGTATGAATGACACCCCCCGTAGCCCGGGTTAGCGAAGCGTAACCCGGGACCCCCCAACGCGCCCCCAGGCCCGCGAAGCGTAACCCGGGTTAATGGCCACGGTGGCAGGAATGATTTTGCGTGTTGTTGCGTGCCCGCAACCCGGTTTCACGCAACCCGCACCGATTGCGCGTGCCGGAACACGTTCAACGGATCCAGCCGGCGTTTCACCCGTGTTAACGTCGGATAATTGTTCTTGTAGTAGAGGTGCGGCCAATCCACCAGATCCACGTCTGGATAGTTCACATAACACCCGTCATAAACCTCGTTAGGGGTGGGTTCGCCGCCGGCGTCGGCGTAGAGTTCCCGGTAGAACTCCCCCAGCCACTGGATGCAGGCCGCGTCGCGGGTGGGATCGCGCCAGCCGGCGATGAACTGGAGTTTCATGATGGCCTCGCGCTGCGAGGCGGCCGTATCGAAGGAGGCGCGCCGGTTGACGGCCCCGCCGTAGGAGCCGACGATGATCGTGAACCAGTCCGCCGGAAACGCCGGCTGTTCGACGAGGTAGCGGTAGAGGACGTCGATCTGCCGGTCCGGGAAGGTCTGTTTGTAGTAGGCCGACTTGTACTTCATCCGGTCCTCGCGGTTGGTCCCGCCGGCCTGGGAGGCCACCACCTGAAACCAGGGCGCCGAGGAGATGCAGGATGCTGCGCCCTCCTGCCGCTGGCAGTCGCCCGGCAGGTCGACCCGTGCCCGCATGTAGTCGAAGAACGCCTCGATCCGCTCCGGCTCGTCGCCGACATAGAGGGCGCCGACCCCGATTGTCTCGCCTGCGGTTCTGTGACCGAGGCCGAGCGAGGTATAGAGCCCGTCGAACGGACTGTCGGGTTGGTTGTGTTCGTCGAGGAAATCCCCGAAGGCGCGCAGGATCTGCCCGTAGTGCCGGCGGGTGAGGGTGGCCCACTCCCAGGAGAGGCCGGCCTGGTAGACCGTCGGAGGGGCCCCCGGGGGGTCCTTGAACCAGAAGCTCGTCACAATCCCGAAGTTGCCCCCGCCACCGCCCTGGTGGGCCCAGACCACCTCGCGGTCCGCCGGGTCGTCGAGGGAGTACTTTCGCGCGACAACCTGTCCGCGTTCGTCCACATGGACCAGTTCGATCGCCTGCAGATAGTCCACCGACAGCCCGTACGGCCGTGACCAGACCCCGAAACCTCCGCCCGTGATGTGGCCGCCGAGGCCGACAGAGAAGCAGGTGCCCAGCGGGAGGAAGACGCCCAGGGCATAAAGCTGCGTGTAGGCATCGCCGATGGTGCAGCCGGCGTCGACCCGGTAGGTGCCGTCCGTCTCGCGCCGGATGGTTTTGAGGGCCGAGACATCGATGAGGACGCCGCCCTGGTTGTCGCACACAAAGTTTTCGTAGCAGTGCCCGCCGCTGCGCACGGTGATCTTGCGGGAGGGCGTGCGGAGCCCGGCCTCGACGGCGTGGGCGACGCCTTCCGCGTCGGCGCAGAGGTGGAAGGCGCGGGGTGCGGCTTCGAATCGCGGGTTATTCCCGCGGACAAGGCCGGCGTAACGCGGGTCGCCGGGTGTGATGACGACGGTGGAGGAGGGCGCCGGCCGGGGCCGGGCCGGGAGGCATCCGGGGAGGAGCGCACCGGCTGCCAGGGCCTGGAGGATATCGCGTCGGGTGGGCATGGCATCGAAGGATGGGTGATGAGTAGATGCTAGCGCAGCCGGCGGGGAGATGCAATTGGGCGGCGGAGATTGTCATCCCGGACGTGATCCGGGGGCCAGCCGGATGGCTCATACTTCGGGTCCCCGGCTCGGTGGCCGGGGTGACATAACGTCGTTGGTCGGGTTAGCGCAGCGTAACCCGACATCGCTCGGGCCATGTACTTGACCTCGCGCCATCCGCCGACAGACCTTTCGGGTCTCGAAGACCCAAAAGTTCTCCTCGAAGCCGAAGTCGCGTATCGGCGCCATTGACGTTGGTTTTTGTATTACGCAAAAAGCCCCTGCAAGCCTTCCGGCCTACAGGGACTTCATCGGGTGGGCACTACTAGATTCGAACTAGTGACCCCCTGCTTGTAAGGCAGGTGCTCTAACCAGCTGAGCTAAGCGCCCGAATGGATGGCAAACTGAAAAGTGAAAAATGGAAAGTGAGGGGGAGTGTCCCTGGGGAATGTCTTTAATCTCTCCATGTGTAATCCTTTATCGAGCGGGAAACGGGACTCGAACCCGCGACCCTCAGCTTGGGAAGCTGATGCTCTACCAACTGAGCTACTCCCGCTATTCGACAGCCATGGTACGCGCTGCGCGCGAGGCAGTCAAGATCCCGGAACCGTCCGGGGCTGGGTGCAACGCCCGATGCCGGCACGCGTTCCTGGACGTTTAACGCGTCGAACGTTTAGACGGCGAGGGGAATCCTGCATTCCTGCTTCGAAGAACTTTTTTGGAACAGGAAAACTTCTGCCGGCTCCGTGCATTCAAGGCTGCTCTGTCCGTAAAACACCACACGCTCCATGAAACGTACTTACCAGCCCAGCCGGCGCAAACGCGCGAACAAGCACGGTTTTCGCGCCCGCATGGCCACGAAGAACGGCCGTAAGGTGCTCGCCGCTCGTCGCGCGAAAGGCCGCAAGCGGCTGACCGTTAGCGATACCATGGCCAGCAAGTAAGCCGGCCGCCGCGCCGATGACAGCTGAATCTGACGACCACCCGGACCGTTCGTACGCCTTATCGTCGTCCCAGCGGCTCAAGCGTCAGCGGCTCATCCGCCCTTTGTTCGATCGATCCAGGACAGATGTCGGCTCCGTGGCGCGCGGCTGTGTCCGGCTCATTCACCGCTTCCTGCCGCGCGAGGCGGCCGGTGCAGGTGTACCTGTACAGGTCGGCTTCGCCCCGGGTCGCCGCGCCCGCTCCGCCGTCGAACGCAACCACATCAAGCGGCGGCTGCGCGAAGTCTATCGCCACCATCAACACCTGCTCGTCGATGCCCTCACCCGGCGACCCGATGACATGCTCGTCCTGATGATCCTCTTCCGGGGCGATACCGACACCGCCGACACGTGTATCCCCTCGGACTTGCCCCGCGCGCTGGATCTGTTGGCCGGCAAAATTCAAACAGGCTTTTTTTCCGAATGAACCTTTCGAACCGTACCATCGGTAGAAAGCGCGTCGCACCCGCGAAACGGTGCTGAACGGCGGCCTGGAAGGCTGGCGCCCAACCCGCAAAGACGAGAAGCACTTTGGACCGCAATACGATCATTGGAACCGTTCTGATCACGCTGATTCTGATCGTCTGGTTTACCTTCCTCGCACCCCCGCCGCCGCCGCCGCGCACGGCCACCCCGACGGATTCGACCCTGGTTTTCGAACAGATCCCCGAAGATCCGGCCGACCTCCGAATGCCGGCCCCCGTCGTCGATCCTCTCCTACTCGCCGATTCCGCCGTCGCGGCCGCTCCCGAACGCCGCATTACGGTCGAAAACGACCTCTACGAAGCCGTCTTTTCTACCCGCGGCGCCACGCTGGTCTCGTTTAAACTCAAAGCATACAAGCAGTTCGACCAGCTGGCTCCAATCCAGATCGTAGATACCACCGCCGCCGGCGCGCTCGCCCTCGCCTTTACGTCGCCCGCGAATCACAACATCGATTCGCGCGCGCTCATGTTCGACGCTTCCACGACAGCGGATCTGATTCGCATCGGGGAAAGCGACGAGCAGGTTGTGCTCTCATTCCTGGCGCCGTTAGGGCAGGGGCTCATCCGCCTGTCGTATTCCTTTTCGCCCGGCACCTACGAAGTGGGACTGCGCGTCGAGCAGGAAAACGCCTCCTCCTTCTCCACGCGTGAAGGGTACGAACTGGTCTGGAACGGCGGCCTGCCGTACTCCGAAGGCAACCACACGCAGGAGGCCATCAAAACCTCGTCCTTCGCCCGCAGCGGCGGCGAGGTGGAAGGGATCGACCTTCAGTCCGACGCCTTCCAGGAAAGAACAATGCGGGGGCAAGTGGACTGGGTGGCCGTCAAGAACCAGTACTTCACGGCGGTGATCATGCCGGCCGGCGAAACGCGCGGCGCCGAACTCTCCGGCGAACGCGTCGGCGAAGTGAATATGCCGGATCACACCAAGTACTTCGAGGCCCGCCTCCTCATGCCCCCGGCGGAGTCCTCCGTCGATGCCTTCACGCTCTACCTCGGCCCGCTCGAATATTACCGGATCCGCGGGTACGACATCGGGCTCTATGATATGGTGGACTACGGGTGGGACTTCTTCGAGTGGATGACCCGTCCGATCGCGAAGTTCATCTTCATCCCCATGTTTAACTTCCTGGATGACTATATCCCTAACTACGGGATCATCGTCATCCTCCTGGCGGTGTTCATCAAGATCGTCGTCTCGCCGCTCACCCGCTCGTCGTACAAGAGCATGGCGCAGATGCGCGAGATCCAGCCGGAGCTCCAGGCCGTCCGCGAGAAATACGCCGACAACCCACAGAAGCAGCAGGAAGCCACGATGCGGCTCTACAAGGAGTCCGGAGTAAACCCCCTCGGCGGTTGCCTCCCGATGTTCGCCCAGTACCCGGTCCTCATCGCGCTCTGGCAGTTCCTCCCGCAGTCGATCGAGATCCGCCAGCAGGGGTTCCTCTGGGCGCCCGACCTCTCCGCGCCGGACGTCATCCTCAGCTTGCCCTTCACGATTCCGCTCTACGGCAATTTCGTCGCCGGCTTCTGCCTCCTCATGGGCATCTCGATGGTCATCCAGATGCGCCTGCAATCCACCCCGGGCATGACGGGCACGCAGGCGAAGGTGATGATGTACATGATGCCGGCCGTCCTCTTCCTGGTCTTTAACCAGTGGGCCTCCGGCCTGAACCTGTATTACCTGGTCTTCAACATCCTCTCCGCCATTCAGCAGCATTTCATCAACAGCTCGATGGAAAAGGCGAAGGCAAAAAAGGCGACCACGAACAGCCAGGACTGGAGCGTCACGAAAACCACCGACCGCAAGAAGACGAACGGCGCCGCCCCGAGCGCCAGCAAGGGATCGCGCAAGGCCAAACCGTAACCCGTTCGAATGGACACACGATCCCATGGATACTATCGCGGCCATCGCTACGGCGCGCGGGCGCGCGGCGCTCGCCATCGTCCGTCTGTCGGGTCCTGACGCTATCCTCATCGCGGCGGCCTGCTTCCGCGGCGCCGGCCTGGCCGACGCCCCCAGCCACACGGTTCATGTCGGGTATCTGGTAGATCCCCACGGAGAGACGATCGACCAGGTAGTTGCCACGCTCTTCCGCGCCCCGCGCTCGGCCACGGGGGAGGATGTGGTGGAGATCTCCTGTCATGGCGGCGATCTCGCGCCGCAGCATGTCCTCACGAGCTTGCTCCATCATGGCGCCCGACTCGCGCAACCCGGCGAGTTCACCCAGCGCGCGTTCCTCAACGGCAAATTGGATCTCGCCCAGGCCGAGGCCGTTGCCGATCTCATCCATGCCTCGTCATCGATGGCGCAACGGGTGTCCGTCCGCCAGCTCCAGGGACGGTACTCGGATCTCCTGCAACGCCTTCGGGCCGACCTGCTCGAGACCTGCGCCTACATCGAACTCGAGCTCGACTTCTCTGAGGAGGACGTCGCCTTCGCGGACAAAGGCCGGCTCGTGACCCTGCTCGCCAGCGCCGACGCATTGCTCACCCGCCTCCTCGGCTCGTACCGCCTGGGCGAACTCGTGCGCGATGGAGTGCGCGTGGTCATCGGGGGCCGGCCGAACGCCGGCAAGTCCACCTTGCTAAATGCCCTGCTCGGGCGCGATCGCGCCATCGTCAGCCCCGTCCCGGGCACCACGCGCGACGAGATCGAGGCGGAGCTGGAGATCGAAGGCCTTGCCTTCCGGTTCGTGGATACCGCCGGCCTGCGCGAAACCGAGGACGCCATCGAGGCCGAAGGCGTCCGTCGCGCCCATAGCTCCATCGAAGCCGCCGATGCCCTGGTCTACGTGTTCGATCTCCGCCTCGGCCTCGACACGGCCGAGCAGGAATGGATCGAGCGCTTGATCACCCGACTGCCGGAACTGCCGGTAGTCCTCGTTGGCAACAAGGCCGATCTCACGCCGGCTCCGCCGGCCACTGCCTATCCGCTTCCGGTCCTCATGCTGTCGGCCAGCCAGGCCTTCGCTGAGCCCGCCCGCCTACAACCCCTCGTCACCCGCCTCCTGGAAGACCTCGGCGCCGATCCATCCGCCGCCGAAACGTCCGCCGTCGTAACCAACCAGCGCCACCGCCAACACCTCCAGCACGCGCTCGGCGCCGTGCACGCCGCCGCACGCACACTGGACGCCGGCGGGGGGGGAGACACCCTCGCCCTGGACCTCCGCGCCGCCCTCCACGAGCTGGGCCAGATCACCGGCGAAATCACCAACGAAGACGTGCTCGACCAGATTTTCTCCCGTTTCTGCATCGGGAAATGAAAGGATGGTTAGCCGTTATTGATGCACGCTCAATGCTCGAAGTACGGACACGATACATCGTGTCCGCCTGAACACCGCAGCACAAGCCCCATGCGAATAGGGGAGGGCATTTAGTTTCCGGCAAAAGCATCCGATCCTCTGATAGCCGGGCTTTCCGATCACGCGCCGTGATCTCCCGAGCTGGATCCATCTCTACCCGAGTGCGCCGTGCTGCAGACCGCCCCGAAAAAAAGAACACCAGATGCCACCGACAACCAGCAGGGTCGGCGGGACGACGACTTCGCGAAGTTCGAGTTGAAGGACCGCGTCGTCATCATGCTGCTCTTCAAGCAGCTGGTGACCATGAAGCAGATCGAGCGGAACTGGCACAAGTGGCGTAAGCTCATCGAGCAGCGGCAGACGGAGGCGCTGTGGCGGATCCTGGCCGAAGACCCCGAACTCGAACGCGAGCGTATCTTTGCCTGCGCCGCCGAAGTGTATGCCTTCGAAGACGCCGTCATCACGCCCGAGACGGCCCGCTACATCCGCAAGAACGAGGAGGTGTTCTCGGCGAAGCAGTGGGAGTTGCTGGGCACCCAGTTTCTGGTGCCGATCAACAAGACCGGGACGACCTGGACCTTCGCCAGCTTCGACCCCACGCATCCGGAAATGGGGCAAACCCTCCGTAAGATCGGGCTGCCCAACTACGAGCTGCGGTATGCCCCGGAGGTCGTCATCAAGGACCTCATCAAGGACGCCTTCCCCCAGCACGTCAAGAACGAGTTCCTCGAGCGCGTTGCCCAGGAGATGCATGCGTTCGACCTGGGGACCGAGTACGAGAAGCAGGCCGGCCTCATCGACGAGGACGCCCTCGAAGCCGAGATCGGCCGATCGACTCTCATCAACCTCTTCGAGGCGGCCCTGCTCGAGGCCGTGCGTCGCGGCGCATCCGACATCCACATATTCCCAAACAAGAGCCGGCAGATCGAGATCCACTTCCGGATCGACGGCCAGCTCGACTCGTGGCATGTCGAGAAACGGGTCCACGCCGAGGCGTTCCTCGCCGTCGTCAAGGACAACTCGGTCAACGTGGACCGCTTCGAGCGCGACGCCGCGCAGGACGGATTTATCCAGCGTACGATCGACGGGTCGCTCATCCGCTTCCGCGTTTCGGTGCTCCCCATTGCCAACGCCTCCCACGAGATTCGATCTGAAAGCATCGTCATCCGCGTGCTCGACGATCGCAAGGTGGTGACCGACCTCAAGAAACTCGGCCTGCTCGAAGAGGCCATGGAGCGATTCAACTGGGCGATCCAGCAGCCGCACGGGATGATCATCCTGACCGGCCCTACCGGCTCGGGCAAGACGACGACGCTGTTCGCCTGCCTCCACCAGGTCGTCAACCCACGCGTGAACGTCCTCACTGTCGAAGATCCGGTCGAGTACCTCATCGAAGGCGTGCGGCAGATCAAACTGAATCCCAAACTGGATCTGGAGCAGGCGATCCGCGCGATCCTCCGGCACGATCCGGACATCGTGATGGTTGGCGAAATGCGCGACCGCGCGACGGCCGACCTCGCGATCAAACTGGCGAACACCGGCCATCTCACGTTTTCTACCCTGCACACGAACGATGCCCCGAGCGCCATCAGTCGGCTTTATAAGATGGGCGTCGAGACCTTCCTCATCGCCTACGCGATCAACCTCATCGTCGCCCAGCGCCTCATCCGTACGCTCTGCCCCTCCTGTAAGGAAGTCGATACCGCCAGGCAGGACGCGCTGCTGCTGAAGCTGGGCTTTACCGAAAAAGAGATGGCCGGCACCACCCTCTACCGCGCCGGCGAAAACCGGAAATGCAAAACATGCAACGGCATCGGGTATAAAGGCCGGCGCGCCATCACCGAGACCCTCGCCTTCTCGGACGAGATCCGCGCCATCATTGTCGAATCCGAACAGAACATCGACGAGGAAGCCATCCGGAAACAGGCGGTCAAGGAAGGCATGTTGTCGTTACGCGACGCCGCGCGACGAATCGTTACGTATGGCGAAACGTCCATCCATGAAATGATACGCGTCGTATCGACCGACATGTAACAACGCCCTGTAACGACATCCTGTACACCGGCGACCACCGCGTTCCGCTTCGCCGCCGTTACGATACCGTTCGCGCGCCATCGAACCTGTTCCGGATACCCTTACGCGCGCCTTACGTCACCCGTTACGTATCGCGCCGGCCACGCTGTTGATACCCCCCCGTTTACACCCCCCGCGTACCCCGTTCGTTATCGAAAATGCGTAGTGTGTTCAGTAACGAAACCCCCGGAAACGTCTCGTGGAGGAACGGGATCGTGCACGGTAACGGTAACCGTTGACGGGCAGGGTCGGGCTCGCGACGTATGAGTTACTCGACATCTTCGGACCCCGCTGTCTTGAAACAGTTGGGAGATGCGGCGTGTCGGCCGAGTAACGGTTCGGGAGATGAGTCCAGCGCGTCATGTAGCCGCGCGCCGGCGCAGCGGTTCGGTATCTGTGCAGGTGCGACGGGCCAGGTTAGCCGTTACGTTACGGCACTGGGCTCTTGAGCGCCGGCTTTACTTCGTGTTTTAAAATGGCGTCGATTTTTGCGAGCAGCTTATCCACCTTGAAGGGCTTGGTCACAAAGTCGTTGACCCCGCGGCCGAGGGCATCGGCGATCTGGGAGATGTTGATACTGCCCATCGCCGTGAGGAAGATGATCGGGATGTGCGCGTAGGATTTACTGGCGCGGATCCGGCGCTGGAATTCGAAGCCGTCGATGCCGGCCATCTTCAGGTCGAGCAGGATCAGGTCCGGGTGCTCCCGAGCCGTGAGTTGAAGCCCCAGAAGCCCGTTCTCAGCCTCAAACACTTCATAGCCAACTTTCTGCAGCACATAGGCAAGCTTGAGACGGATCACACGACTGTCATCGACGATCAGGATTTTCTTTTTCCTGTCGATCTCGGTCGGGCTATGATGCTGATTGGATTGGCTATGTGGCATAGGTAATGGGTCAAGCCGGCCGCCGCTTACGCAACAACGGGATAGTGTTCTTATCGACCCGGATCGTTAAACCTATAGCGACGGAGGCTGTGCGACCTTCGGGCTGCGCACCGACGGGATCGCAGCGCGCGGCGGCGGGTACCAGGGTCGGATCCCTTCGTTTTGGAATCCGCGAACCCATATCTACAGAGTCTGTCTGTGCAGGAATACGATATCATTGTGGTAGGCGGCGGCCACGCCGGCGCGGAAGCCGCCGCGGCGACGGCGCGTATGGGCGCCCGGACGCTGCTGGTGACCATGGATCTCCAGGCCCTCGGCCGGATGTCCTGCAACCCGGCCATCGGCGGCATCGGCAAGGGGCAGCTCGTGCGGGAGATCGACGCCCTCGGCGGGCTTATGGGCCGGGTCACCGACGCGACTGGCATCCAGTTTCGGATGCTCAATCAGCGGAAAGGGCCCGCCGTGTGGAGCCCCCGCGCCCAGAGCGACAGGACCCGCTACGCCGAGGCGGTGCGGCAAGACCTGGAGTCGCTCCCGAATCTCCACATGCGCATGGACATGGCCATGGAGGTGCTGGTCGAAGACGGACACGTTACCGGCATCCGGACCCAGGCCGAACAGACGTTCCGCGCACGCTGCGTCATCCTCACCAGCGGGACGTTCATGAACGGCGTCATCCACATCGGCCGGCGCCAACACGGCGGTGGCCGCGCCGGCGAACGGGCGTCGACCGGGCTCACGGCGTGCCTCGAAGCCCTCGGATTTGTCAGCGGCCGTCTCAAAACAGGGACTCCGCCGCGTATCGATGGGCGCACGATCGACTTCGCCCGTGTCGCCGAACAACCGGGGGATCCGCTTGCGAGCCCGTTCTCGTTCATGACCGATGCGTTGCCGGCGGACCAGATGAGCTGCTGGCTCACCTACACCACGCTGGCCGTCCACGACACGTTGCGCACGGGCTTCGTCGATAGCCCCATGTTTCAGGGTCGCATCCAGGGACGAGGGCCGCGCTATTGCCCCTCGATCGAGGACAAGATCGACCGCTTCGCCGACAAGGAGCAGCACCAGATCTTCCTCGAACCCGAAGGCCGCGATACGTACGAGTATTACGTCAACGGCTTCTCGACCAGCCTCGCGGAAGAGGTGCAGTATAACGCGTTGCGCCAGGTGCCAGGTCTCGAAAACGTCCACATGATCCGGCCGGGGTATGCCATCGAATACGACTACTTCCCGCCATACCAGCTCCGCTACAGCCTCGAGACGAAGCTCGTCGACGGTCTGTTTTTCGCCGGCCAGATCAATGGTACCACCGGCTACGAGGAGGCGGCCGTCCAGGGACTCGTCGCCGGCATCAACGCCGTGCAGCGCCTGCGCGACCTCGAGCCCGTCGTGTTCAACCGGTCCGAAGCCTACATCGGCGTGCTCATCGACGACCTCGTCGCCAAGGGCACCGATGAACCCTACAGGATGTTCACCTCGCGCGCCGAGCACCGGCTGCTGCTCCGGCAGGATAATGCCGATCTCCGTCTCACCGAGCGCGGCCATGCCCTCGGTCTCGCCGGCGACGACCGCCTCGTCCGGATGCGCGCCAAGCGCGACGCTATCGCCGCGACCCGCGCGAAACTGGATGCCATCGCCATCCACCCGGATCGCGTCAACGGGTACCTCGAACGGGTGGGCACCTCCCCCATCACCCAGCCCGAGCGCCTCTCCCGCATCGCGCTACGCCCACAAGTCGACCTTCGCGCCCTCATCGAACACGCTGGCGTATATGACGAAGTTGTAACGAAGGCGCCGGGCCTCGAAGCGGTGGAGACACTCGTCGAGACGGAGCTGAAGTACAGCGGTTACCTCGCGCGCGAGCGCGATCTGGTAGAAAGTATGTTGCAACTCGAGCGCTGGTCGATCCCCGATGGGTTCAACTTCGCCGCCGTGGCGAATATCACGCTCGAGGCTCGTGAGAAGCTGAACAAGATCCAACCCGAGAATCTGGGCCAGGCTTCCCGCATCAGCGGCGTCAGCCCGGCGGATCTCTCGGTGTTGATGGTGATACTGAAAAAGGGATGAGGGGCGCCGTGGAAATTACCCCGCAGCAGGAGGCGCTGCTCCTGACGTTCGCGGAGCAACTGACCCGATTCAACGCCACGCACAATTTGGTCTCGCGGATGTCGACCGGCGACATCCTGGATCGCCACATCCGCCATTGTCTGTATCTGGCCCGGCGCGGCTTCCCGGCCGGCGCCACGGTGGTCGACTGGGGCACGGGCGGCGGGCTGCCGGCCATCCCCCTCGCCCTACTCTTCCCCGAGACGCGATTCGTCGCCGTCGATGCGGTCGAGAAGAAGATCATGGTCGTTCGGGCCATCGCGCGCCGGCTCGGGCTCGATAACCTCGAAGCCTGGCACGGCCGGGCCGAGGCCTGGCCCGGGAGGACGCACTATTCAGTCTCCCGCGCCACGGCCCCACTTGCCACGCTCTGGTCGTGGCACCACCGCGTGGTCGAACCCCTCGATTGCGTCGACCCTTCGTGCTGGCCGCCTGGACTCGTCTGCCTCAAGGGGGGCGACCTGACTACCGAAATTGCCGATCTCTCGGCCCGATATCCCGCTACACGTGTCGACGTGCAACCCCTGGAGGATCTGGGCGCCCCACCGTACTTTGAGGAGAAACTCATGGTACATGTGGTTGCATAAGCAATGCGGGCGAAGACGCCCCGTCAGCCGGCGCCACCTCCACACAGCGACTCCGGGATGCCCAACGCCGAACGTGTCTTCAACCGTACCGAGCGCCTCTTTGCGCTCGTGCTCTTGCTTCAGAATCGGCCGTACCTGACGTCGAAGGATCTGGCCGACCACTTCGGGGTGAGCCGGCGCACCATCTTCCGGGACCTCCGGGCGCTGGGCGAATCCGGGGTGCCCCTCACCTATGCCGACGGCGGCGGCTACGAAATCCTTGATGGGTACCAACTGCCTCCGCTCATGCTGACCGCTCGCGAAGCCGCCACCCTCCTCATGGGGACGGAGTTTACCAAACTCCAATCGGACGTCTCCCTGGCGCGCGACGCGGACCAGGTGGGGCTGAAAATCGAGTCCGTGCTGCCGTCCGAGGTCCGCAGCTACATCGAGCGATTGAGGAAAAGCCTGGTGATGGATCCCTACTGGCTGCATGCCCAGCGTACGGCGCTGCGCGACGACGATACCGACGGGCGCTGGTATGAGCTGAGCCAGGCGGTCGCCGGCCAGAAAAGTGTGCTGATGGAATATTACGTGGCCAGCCGCGACGAAGTCACCCGCCGCACGGTCGATCCCCTCGGCCTGGTGTATTACACCGATCACTGGAACCTGATCGCGTACGACCATCTGCGGGGCGACATCCGCAATTACCGGCTCGACGCCATTCGCTCCATGCGCATCCTCATGGAGCGGTTCACCCCGCCGGAAGGATTCGACCTCGCGCAACACCTGGCCGAACGCGGCGAGAGTCCGCAGAACGTGCGCATCCGCATTCGTTTCTCCGGCGCGGCGTACCGCTGGGCGCGGCGCGGCATTCCGGCCCGGATTGAGGAAGAGGCGGAAGCCGGCGACGCCGTCACCGTGACGTTTTCGTTCGAGAACCTGGAGTATGTGGCGGGCTGGCTGGTGCGGTACGGGGAGATGGCGGAGGCGCTGGAGCCGGAGGCGCTGCGCACGATCGTCCGCGAAAAGGCGAGGGCGTTAAGCGCCCTGTACGAGTCCTGACCGGGCCGGCGCCTCGACTTCCAGCTCCCGCATGATCGGCATACAATCGTTGAGGGTGGGCACATCCTGGACGATGGCGCGCATCTTGCCCTTAGCGGTCTCTTTCATCACGTAGCGATGGCCGAGCGCGTTTAATTTGCCCAGTAGCGGCTGGAACAGGTTGTCGTAGAAATAGGCATCCTCCCGCGCGTCGGGCAACTCCAGGAAGAGTCGCTGGTTTTTGAAGGTGATCTTGGGGAGGCGGAGCGCCTGGCCCAGATTGCGGAGCGCGGTGGCGGTGATGAGGTGGAGCACAGGCGCTGGTGGCTCGCCGAACCGATCCTCCATTTCCGCTCGCAACTCTTCCAGGACATCGGCCGTCTCGGCTTCGCTGAGGCGCCGGTACAGGTTGAGGCGCTCGACGCTGCTGGACAGGTAGGTGTCCGGGATAAAGGCGTCTTCCTCGACATCGATAACGGTATCGCTCGGCGCCGGCGGCGCGACGTCCGCGAAGAGCTCGGCGAACTCCTCGCTGCGGAGCTCCTGGACGGCCTCGTCGAGGATGCGATGGTAGGTCTCGTACCCGACATCCGCGATGAACCCGCTCTGTTCGGCGCCGAGCATGTTGCCGGCGCCCCGGATGTCCATGTCGCGCATGGCGATGTTGAAGCCGCTGCCCAGCTCGCTGAATTCCTCCACGGCCTGGAGGCGCTGCTTCGCGTCGCGGGTGAGGGCGTGAATGGAGGGGACGAGGAGATAACAGAAGGCTTTCTGGTCGGACCTCCCCACGCGGCCGCGCAGCTGGTGGATGTCCGCCAGCCCGAAGTGATCCGCGTGGTTGATGATGATGGTGTTGGCGTTCGAGATATCCAGCCCGCTCTCGACGATGTTTGTGCTGACGAGCACATCGAACTTCCGGTCGATGAAATCCTCGATCACCTGCTCCAGATCGGCCGGCTTCATCTGCCCGTGGCCCACGCGGATGCGGACATCGGGGATGAGCAACCGCAGCATGTCCGCGATATCGTCGATGCTCTGCACCCGGTTGTGGATGAAGTAGACCTGACCGCCGCGGTTCGACTCGTACAATATGGCGTCCCGGATGAGGTCTTTGTCGTACGTATGGATCTCCGTGACGATGGGCTGGCGGTTGGGCGGTGGCGTGTTGATGATCGAGAGGTCGCGCGCGCCCATGAGCGAAAACTGGAGGGTACGCGGGATGGGGGTGGCGGTGAGGGCCAGGGTGTCCACTTCGGCGCGCAGGTTGCGCAGGCGTTCCTTGGCCGCGACGCCGAAGCGCTGCTCCTCGTCGACGATCAGGAGCCCGAGGCTTTTGAAGACCACGTCCTTCGAAAGGAGCCGGTGGGTGCCGATGACGATATCGACCTTGCCGGCCTTGACGGCGTCGAGGTCGGTTTTGATTTCTTTGGTGGATCGGAAACGGGAGAGTTCGGCGATCTGGACCGGGTAGGCTTTGAGGCGTTTGCTAAAGGTCTCGTAGTGTTGCGAGGCCAGGATGGTAGTAGGTACGAGGATGGCGACCTGCTTCCCGTCCTGCACGGCCTTAAATGCGGCGCGGACGGCGATTTCGGTTTTGCCGAAGCCAACGTCCCCGCAGACGAGGCGGTCCATGGGTACGGGCAGCTCCATGTCCTGCTTGACGGCCTCGGCGGCGAGGCCCTGGTCCGGGGTGTCCTCGTACTGGAAGGAGGCTTCGAGTTCGCGCTGCCAGAGGGTGTCCTGCGGGAAGGCATGGCCGCGTGACGACTTGCGCCGGGCATACAGCGCGATGAGGTCGCGCGCGATGTCCTTGACACGCTTCTTCGTCTTGCTCTTGGTCCGTTCCCACTGGCCGGACCCGAGTTTGGTGAGTGCCGGCTGGTGGCCCTCCTTTCCGGTGTATTTATGGAGTTTATAGAGGGCGTTGACGTTGACGTAGAGCACGTCTTCGTCGCGGAAGAGGAGGCGAACGGCTTCCTGCTGTTTCTCGCGGACGATGATGTGCTCGAGGCCGGCGAACTTCCCGATCCCGTAGTCGATATGCACGACAAAGTCGCCCGGCTTCAGGTTACGCAGTTCGCGGATGCTGAGGCCGCCGTGTTTCTTCCGTTGTTTTCGGGTGGTGGGCCGGTGGTAGCGGTTGAAGATCTGGTGGTCCGTATAGACGGCGATCTTCCCGCCGGGCAACTCGAAGCCCTGGTGGAGGGAATCTACCTGGAGGCGGACGCGGGCGTGTTCGATATCCTCTTCGAGGAGTTCGAACAGGCGGGATTCCTGGCCGCGGCTATCGCAGAGGATGACGGTGTCCCAGCCGGCTTCGTGATTGGCGACGAGGGTTTTTCGGAGTTGGAGGATGCTGCCGTTGAAGGGTGTCTGAGGCCGCGCGCCCAGGTCCACGGTAGCATCGGGCGGGCAGGCCGGCGTGAAGGAGCCGAAGTGGATCCGGGCATGATCCTGTGTGGCGGCGGCGATGTCGCTCCCCTTCAGGTACAGCGCCTCAGGTGCTGGAGGCAGGCTATCTCCGTTATTGAGGATAGCCTGGAAGTTTTCCAGGGAGAGTTGGAAGCGGGCATCGGCTTGCTCGAGGAGGCTGCGTTCGTCGAAGAGAGCGACGAGGGTGGAATCGGGCAGGTAGGCGAACAGGTCGGACGAGGTAGCGGTTTCGGCGGAGGAGGCATCGGAGAGATCGGGTACGATGCGGGCGGTCTGGAGCCGACTTATGGAGCGCTGTGAGTGGACGTCGAATTCGCGGAGGGAGTCGATCTCGTCCCCGAAAAACTCGATGCGCAGCGGGTAGGGTCCGGTGTAGGGAAAGACGTCCAGGATACCCCCTCGCAGGGCCATCTCGCCGGCATGTTCGACGAACTCGACGTGCCTGAAGCGCTGGAGGCGGAGGCGCTCGAGCAGGGACTGCGGTTCCATCCGGGCGCCGATAGCCAGGGTCAGGGTCTCCTGCTGGACGGCGCTGCGCGCCGGCACGCGTTCGCAGGCGGACTCGATGCTCGCGACTACGATGCCGGTAAAGCCGGCGGCCAGCTGCTGCAGTGCATCGGTCCGAGCGATGGCGGCGGCGGGATCCTGCATCCGCTCGGCGTCGTACGGCTTGATGCCAGACGGCGGGAAATGCAGCACCGCCGAGTCGGCCGGATCGGCCTGCTCCAGATCACTCACCAGGTAGGCAGCCCGGTCCGCCTCGGGTAATAACGCCAGAATCGGCCGGTGCAACAGGCCGTGGAGGTGGAGCAGCGCAAACGCCGGCAGCGAGCCGCTCGCATTACGAACGACCACCGACGGTGCTTCCGACCGGGCGAGTTGGTCCGTTAACTCAGCGACTTCAGGCACCGCCGACACGCGGGAAAACAGGGAAGCAATCGACAACGCGGAACCCTCTCTCTTCGTGGACTGACCAGAGCGTCTGGGGCAACCAGGAAAGGCCGTAGCCTCCCTTTCTGGCGGCTACGGCGTGCGGTGCCTCCAACGTTAGCGCCTCCGAGAAGATTCCAATGGAAACCCTCGAACGTTCCACGTGGAACATCAAGCGCCCGTGATCGCAACGCGTACGAATCCGTCAGCCTGGTCGAGGCGGCCACGGGCCTCGGAGGCCGAGACGCCGCCGAGGTGCATTACCAGGGCAGTCTTGACGTGCCCGCCGGCGGCGTCGAGGAGGCGGGAGGCTTCGTCGTAATCAACGTTTGTAACGAGCATCACGGTCCGCTTCGAGCGTTCTACGAGTTTGGCATTCGTCATCTGGAGATCCACCATCATGTTTTCGTACACCTTTCCAAGGCGGATCATGGTAGCCGTGGTGATCATGTTCAGGACCAGCTTCTGGGCCGTACCGCTTTTCATTCGAGTGGAACCCATCACGACTTCGGGGCCGACGTACGGGCAGATGGCGACGTCCACTTCCAAGGTGAGAGCGGCTCGTGGGACACAGGTAATGAACAGCGTGGGGCAACCGAGCGTTCGTGCGTGCTTGACGGCGCCGATGACATATGGCGTCCGCTGGCTTGCGGCGATGCCGCACACGATATCGACCGGGCGCAGGGCATGGGCATCCAGATCGCGGGCGCCATCCTCCTCCCGATCTTCGGCGCCCTCCTGAGAGGAAAACACGGCCTGTTCACCGCCGGCGATAACGCCTTGCACGAGCTCGGCCGGTGTTCCGAACGTAGGTGGACACTCGGAGGCGTCCAGGATCCCCAGGCGACCGCTGGTGCCGGCGCCTACATAAAATAGCCGGCCACCCTGGCGCAAGGCGGTAACCACCCGCTCCACGGCCTGCGCGATGTAAGGCAACTCGCGCCGAACGGCAACGGGCACCAGGTGATCCTCTGTGTTGATGATCTCCAGGATTTCGTGGGTACTAGCGCGGTCGATCCGCAGCGAGTTCGGATTACGTTGCTCCGTTGCAAGGGTCTTTAACTGCTCAAATAGCGTAGGAATGGACATGGGAAGGTGTCGTATCTTCTGCAATCATCGGGACGCCGTACGGTTTGGACGGCCTCCCTGGAACGTGAATCGACAGGCGTGGATCCAGTAGCGGACGCGCCAGGAAGTCTCTCCTCGTATGGTTCTTCAATCCCTTCGCATAGTTTCCTTTCGTGCCCACCACGAGACGCGCGTCGAACTCGCGCCCGGGGTGAACGTGTTTTATGGACCCAACGGGGCCGGCAAAACCAATATCCTCGAAGCGATCCACTACCTCTGTCTCACGAAGAGCTTTCTGGCTACGCAAGACACCTACGCGCTACAAACTGGCGCGGCCTTTTTTGAGGTGGAAGGCCTGTTCTCGGGCTCGCAGCGGAGCCACGTGCGTGCGCGCATGGTGTTCTCGGCCGGAGAGGGAAAGCGGGCGTTTGTCAACGGCGCGCCCCTGGAGCGGCTGTCGGAAATCGCCGGCCAGTTTCCCGTGGTTGTCGCGGCCCCGGGGGACCACGCACTGACCAGCGAAGGTCCAGAAGTACGCCGGCGCTTCATGGATAATATCTTGAGCCAGGCCCGTCCTGTGTATCTGAACGACCTGTTGAATTACCGCCGGGCACTCAAACAGCGTAATGGACTCCTCCAGCGGTATCGACGCGGCGCCATGCCGGCCGGCTTACTCGCTTCCTGGGACGCAGAACTCGTTCAGCTGGGGAGCCGCGTCATTTTTGGACGGCTGCGCTTCATTCGTGCGTTCACGTCGTTTATGGAAGAGGCCTATACGCTCATCGAGGCCGTGGGTGAACGGCCGGAGGTGCACTACGAAACGATCGCGCAAATGGAAACCGTCGGGGGGGTCGACGAAATCGCGACTCTGTTTGCCGAAAAACTGGACCGAGCGAGCCACCGAGAGCGTGAACTGGGGCGCACGCTCGCTGGCCCACATCACGACGAACTCGTGTTTCGCCTGAACGACTTCGAGGTGCGGCGGTATGCCTCGCAAGGACAACACCGGCTCTTCGGACTCGCACTACGCCTCGCCCAGTATTTCTATCTGAAACAGCAGCTCGGTGAAGAACCTATCCTCTTACTGGACGACCTGTTCGGCAGTCTCGACGGGAGGCGTACGGATATCGTACTCAACCTCTTAACGGATGGCGCTGTAGGGCAGTCGATTATCACCGCCACAGGAGAGGCGCCGTTTACAGATCGCGTCCCTTTTCATCTACCTGCCCATCGCATTCAGTATGTGGAACAGGGAAGGGTGTGGCCACGATCGGAGCCAATGGTTCGGTTGTAAACGTGCCGGCGGCGAACATATCGGCGGGGAAGCCGTTTTCTGAAAGATACGGGGCGTTGGCGAACGGGGTACGGTGCAGGACCCACGGCTCCAACACGGATCGCTCGCTCCGGATGTCTAAGGTGTTACTGCCCTACCACCGGCAGCTTATCCCATCGCACCACACTTCATTCGAAGTGAAACAGGATCATATACTGCCATGAACACGAAATTCATGAAATCTCGCATACGGTTGGCCATCGTCCTCCTCGCCATTTTACTTTCAGGCTGCGTATCGGTAGAACAGAGTCTGGTCACAGGTAATAAACGAGCATTCGGGTACACGTGGGGGCAAGAGGTTCAGATCGGAAAAGAATCCGACCCTTCCATTGTTGCGGAATTTGGGGTCTATGATAACGCACAGATTTCAGCCTACATCGAAAACCTAGGCCAGGAGCTGCTGGCTGTAAGCCACCTGCAGCGGCCGGAAACGCCCACCGAGATGAAGAGTACGGCGTTCACCTTCCGGGTGCTCGATAGCCCGGTGGTTAACGCTTTCGCCCTGCCCGGTGGTTACGTGTATGTGACGCGCGGGCTGCTGTCATACCTCGATAATGAGGCCCAATTGGCCGTCGTGCTCGGGCACGAAATCGGGCATGTGGTTGGGCGTCACGCATCGAAACGCGCCGCTCAGCAGCAAATCGGACAGTTGGGGCTCATCGTGGGGGCCGTCGGAGCACAGACGATCTTCGGTGGAAATGCCGCTGAAAGTGTGTTGAATACGGCCGGCTCGGCGGCAGGACTGCTTTTCCTGCGCTACGGGAGAGACGACGAGAGGGAGTCGGATGATCTGGGGGTTGAATATGCGTCGATACTCGGGTATGAGTCCGGAGAAGGCTCCCGCTTCTTCCGCTCGCTCCTTCGTATCCAGGAAAAATCGGGACAAAGCATCCCCAGCTTCACGTCCACACACCCGGATCCAGGCGAACGCGAGGCTACCATCCAGCGAATGGCGTCGGAATGGGCCGAACAATACACGATGGACAAAGTCGAGCGCGACAGCTATCTAGCTCGGCTGGACAACCTGGTCGTTGGAGACGACCCGCGTCAGGGATACGCCGAGAATAGCGTCTTTTATCACCCCACCCTCAAATTCCAGTTTACGTACCCCTCCGGCTTCCAGATGATCAATCAGCCGACGCGCGTCGTCGTCCTCGAGCCCAATCAGAAAGCCATCATCATCTTCTCGATGGCGCAGGATGTGACCACGGCACGTGACGCTGGCGCAAAATTCGCCGCCCAGGAGGGCATCACGGTCATCAACCAGGGCGCCGCTACCACCAATGGCCTCCCCTCCTACGAGATCATGGCAAAAGCCGCGGCCGAAGATGGCTCTGAATTTCAGCTAAAACAACGCTACGTCGAATACGGCGGCACGGTCTACTCCTTCCTCGGCTATGCCGCGGCGGCGGAC